>DAICZL010000374.1 GCA_027311165.1 bacterium | reverse complement strand
GGGTGATGGAGATGATGCGCTGGGGCTTGGCGCCACCGCAAGGGCTCGGCACGCGGCCGGTGACCAACGTGCGCAATCCCGCGAGCCCCTATTGGCGGGCCTGGCTCAAGCCGCACTTCCGCTGCCTGGTGGCGGCCACCTCGTTCTGTGAATATACCGACAGCACCCCGAAGATACCGACCTGGTTCGCGCTCGGCCCGGACCGGCCGCCCTTCGCCTTCGCGGGGATCTGGCGGCCCTGGACCGGCACCCGCAAGCGCGAGACCGGCGAGCATCTGCTGTTCGCCTTCCTGACCACGGAGGCGAACGAGATCGTGGCGCCGGTGCATGCCAAGGCGATGCCGGTGATCCTGACCGCGGAGGAGGAGTGGGATGCCTGGCTCTCGGCGGACCTCGCGCCGGCGCTCGCGCTGCAGCGCCCCCTGCCGGCCGGACGCCTGAGCGTGGTCGCGACCGGCCGGCGGCAGGATGAAGCGGTTTAGCGGGAGCCGTCCCCCGGCGAGCCTCCTCCGCGCGGGCGCCGCGGGCGATCCGGCTGCCTCTGGCCCGGGAACGCGCCAGCCCCGCCCGTCGTGACTTCGTCACGGCCAGAGGCCGCGATCGGGACGTATGAAGCCGAAGGCCGGCGGAAAAATTCCGCCGCACGACAGTGGAGGTGCAAATGACAGCAAATGTCGGTTCCGTGGACCGTGCCATCCGCATCATCGCCGGTCTGGCGCTGATCGCCTTCGGGCTGCTCGACCAATCGCCGTGGCGCTATGTCGGCGTGGCCGGCGTGGTGCTGATCCTGACCGGGCTCGTGAGCTTCTGCCCGGCCTACACGCTACTGGGGATCAGGACATGCCGGCGGCCCGCCGCCTCGCCCTGAGCCTCCGCCGGTGCCGGTGACGCGGACGGACGCAGTCTCCTGCGATCTCATCGCCGCGTTTCCGGCGCTGGCCGCGCTCGAGCCCGGTCCGGCCGAACTGTTCCGCTCGGCCTGCCGCTTCCTGCAGATCCCGGCGGGGACGGTGGTCTTCGAGGCCGGCCAGACCTGTGAGCGCTACCTCCTGGTGACGGAGGGAAGCGTCCGCGTGCACCTGCTGGATATCGGCGGCCACGAGATCATCCTCTACCGGATCGGGCGAGGCGAGACCTGCATCCTCACCACCGCCGCGCTGCTCGGCACCGATGCCTACGCCGCCTATGCGCTGACCGAGCGCCCGACGAAGGCCGCCGGTGTTTCGCCGGCGGATTTCGATCGGCTCATTGCCGAATCCGCGATCTTCAGGCGGCTGGTGTTCGCCTCCTATGGCGAGCGGATCGTCGATTTGATGCGAGTCGTCTCCAGCGTCGCCTTCACCAGCATCCAGGTCCGGCTGGCGCGTTGCCTGCTGGCCCTGGCGGATGAGGAAGGCTGCGTCCAGCTGACCCACGAACGTCTCGCCATGGAGCTAGGAACCGCACGCGAAGTGATCAGCCGAACGCTCAAGCTGTTCGCCCGCGACAATTTCATTCAGGCGGGCCAGGGGTCGATACGCGTCCTCGATCACCAGGCGCTGGCCCGCATCGCAGAAGGAGAACAGTCTTGAGGACCAAGCTATCGCCCTGGTCGCTGCTGAGAAGCCTGACCGCACGGCAAGCGGCGCTGAGCCCGGTCTCGGCCGAGCAGCTGAGAGCGTGGTTGGCGGCCGGTGACACGCTGCTGGTGGATGTGCGCGAACCCGAGGAATTCCGCCGCGAGCATCTGGACGCCGCCGTCTCCGTCCCGCTGTCGCGCTTCCCATCGAAGCTCGCGGCCCCGGAATCGGCACGCCGGGTGGTCTTTCACTGCCAGTCCGGCAACCGCACGCGCCTGGCGGCGGGCCGGCTGGCCGCGAGCACGGATCTGCAGTGTTTCGTGCTGACCGGCGGGCTGAACGAATGGAACCGGCTGCCGCAGCGCTAGCGCGGTGCCCGATCTGATGTTGCTCTGGCGCGCGATCGGAACCTGTTCAATCGGATCAGCGGTCCGTCCGCGCTCCAGCTCTCTGTCCTGTCGAGCAATTCTATCGCTGTTGCAGTCAACCTGATGCGATATCGCTCCAGTTTTGCGATCGATCGAGGCCATCGCGGTTGGAGTTCAGCACCGTCGCCTGGCCTCACTGGCCGCGCCTGGTGCTGCGGGCAATTTCGCCCGGGGGGCCGGCCCCCGCGCCGTGATCCCTGGCGCGCCCTGGTGGACTCGAACCACCGACCCACAGCTTAGAAGGCTGTTGCTCTATCCGACTGAGCTAAGGGCGCCTCAATGGGTCCAGTTCTCGACCCGTCCGAAGCGGAAATTATCGGCATAGGCCTTCGGCCGGATGCGCCGCGGCGGCGGCAGTTCCAGATCATAGGCGATCCCGTGCCGTTCCGCGTAGCCCACCGCTGCCTCGCGCGTGTCGAAATGCAGGGTCACCTGGGTCTGGGTTTCGGTCCCGCCGGACCATCCCATCAGCGGATCGGCCTGCCGGTGCACCGTCGGCGCATAATCCAGCCGCCATTCCTGCGTGCCGGCATGGCCGGACTGCATCGCGCTCTTGGGGTGCTGATAGATCCGCGCGCGCATGCATCATCTCCGAACTGTCCTGGCCGCCCCCGGCCGCCGCCTGCCATCACCCCTACGGCGCCGGCCCTGCCGGCCGATGCCGTCCGGCCGGTCTGGTCGGGGCGGCCGGTCTGGTCGGGGCGGCCGGATTTGAACCGGCGGCCTCGTGTACCCAAAACACGCGCGCTGACCAGGCGGGGCCACGCCCCGCCCCGCGGGATCCGCCGGGATCGGCAGCAAGCTATTGATCCCCCGCCGCCGGCGCAAGCCGCGCGCTGCGCGACGATCGCGGGCCCGGTGGCCGTCGCCCCGGCAGGACGGGCCGGGCCGCGCTGGCAGACCCCTCGGCCTTCGGTCAGCCGGCCAGGCTGGCATCGTCGCGCCCGACCGGGGCATCCCCTCCCGCGACCGAGC
This sequence comes from bacterium, assembly GCA_027311165.1. Lineage (GTDB taxonomy): Bacteria > Pseudomonadota > Alphaproteobacteria > Acetobacterales > Acetobacteraceae > DAICZL01. The sequence goes on along the minus strand of DAICZL010000374.1, from coordinate 4,240 downwards.
CGGCCATCAGGGCGCCTTGCCGAAGATGCTGCCCTCCACCTTGTCGCCCACCCGGATGCCCAGCCGCTCGGTGGTGCCCGCCGCCAGTTCCAGCGTGGCCAGCACCGGGCCGTTGCTGTCCACCACCGCCAGGCTCTGCGGCACGGTGCGCTCGGCGATGCTGCGGATCGTGCCGTCGGCGCGGATGAACACCATGTCGAGCGAGACCACGGTGTTGCGCATCCACATCTCGCTGTTGCGCTCATGGCCCAAGTCGAACAGCATCCCGCCATCCTCGGGCACCGAGCTGCGGAACATCAGCCCGACCGTCTGTTGCGGCTGGGTCTTCGCCAGTTCCACCTGGAAATCGTGCCGCTGCCCGTCGCGGGTGATGATCGTGAGTTTTTCCTTGGGCAGGTCGCTCTGCGCGGCCTTCGGGTCCGGCTCGGTCTGAGCGAGGCCGGGAAGCGGGGGCAGCGCCAGCAGCGCCGGCAACAGCAGCAGTGCCAGCAGGGTGCGGCGTTTCATGCGGAGACATCCTCCTTCAGGGTCAACTCGGCCAGTTCCTCCACCTCCGCCCGCACCAGGCCTTCGCGCGGGGCGTCCCGCAGGGTCTGCAGCCAGTGTGCCGGCGGGTCGCGTCCGGCGGCACGATGATAGACCAGGCCGCGCAGCACCGCTTCGGCTTCCGGGCTGGCCCGTTCGGGGATCGAAATCCCGTTCAGCACCGCCCAGATGCCGGCCCAGCAGCGGCCGACACTGTAAGGGTTGTAGCCGCCACCGCCCACCACGACCAGCCGCGGCGCCAGATCGCGCACCGCTGCCACGGCCGCGAAATAGGCATTGTTGGACAGCGACAGGCGCGACAGCGGGTCCTCCTCCAGCGCATCCGCGCCGGTCTGCAGGAAGATCGCCTGCGGTCGCCGCGCCCGGATCAGCGGCAGCACCGCGTGCTGCATCAGGAACCGCTGCTCGGTGTCGTTGAAGCCCCGCGGCAGCGGCAGGTTGCGCGCCGCCCCGCCGGCCCGGTCGGCCAGCGCCCCGGTGCCCGGCCAGCGCCCGGCCTCGTGCAGGCTGATGGTCAGCACCCGCTCGTCATCGTGGAAGGCATCCTGCACCCCGTCACCGTGATGGGCGTCGAGGTCCAGATAGACGATGTTGTCCAGCCCCTGATCGAGCCAGGCGAGGATCCCCAGCACCGGATCGTTGAGATAGCAGAACCCGGCGGCGCGGTCGGGCCGGCCGTGATGGGTGCCCCCGCCGGGACAATGCACGATGCCGCCCGAAGCGGTCAGCCGGGCCGCCAGCAGCACCCCACCGGCGGAGGTAGCGGGGCGGCGGAAGATCTCGGCATAGACCGGGTTGCCGTCGCGCCCGATCCGATAGCGCTCGGCATCCGCCGCGGCGATCTCCTGGCGCGCTTCGGCCAGGCGCAGCGCCGCCAGATAGGCCGGGTCGTGGAAGCGGGCGAGCTGGTCTTCACTGGCCTGGGGCGCGTCGCGATAGGCCGTCTCCGGCAGCCAGCCCATGGCGCGGCACAGATCGGTGCAGGTCGAGACCCGGGGCACCGCCAGCGGGTGGCCCGCGCCATAGGTCGAGAACCGGTAGATCTCACTGCCGATATAGAGCGGCCGCGTCATCGCCCCCGCCGCGCCGCCCGCCGTTTCAGCCCCCCTGCCGGCTTGCGGCACCCGCCGCCGAGGGCGCGCCCGATCGGTCGCCCGCCGCGCGCGGAACGCCGCCCCGGGCGCCGCCATCGCCGTTCTGGGGCATGCCCTGCGGGATCACCGTCCGGACGATCGAGGCATCCAGCGCCTCGTAGTCGTGATAGCCGATCGCCGCGTAGAGCTCGCTGCGGGTCTGCATCCGGTCGAGCTGGTTCTGGGCCCCGCCGTCGCGGCGGAGCGCGGCGTAGAACTCCGCCTGCGCCTTGTTCGCGACCCGGAGCGAGCTGACCGGCCAGATCACCATCCGGTAGCCCATCGCCTCGAACTCGGCGGCGGTGAAGAACGGGGTGCGGCCGAACTCGGTCATGTTCGCCAGGAGCGGTGCCTTCACCCTGGCGGCGAATTCGCGGAACATCTCGGCGGTGGTCAGCGCCTCTGGGAAGATCGCATCGGCACCGGCCGCCAGGTACAGCTGCGCCCGCGCCACCGCCCCGTCCATGCCCTCGCTGGCAGCGGCATCGGTGCGCGCCAGCACCAGCAGATGACGCCGCGCACGCACGGCGGCCGCGACCTTGGCGGCCATGTCGTGCGGATCGGCGAGCTTCTTGTCGTTCAGATGGCCGCATTTCTTGGGCAGAAGCTGGTCCTCGATATGGACCGCCGCCGCCCCGGCCTCCTCGAAGGCGCGCACCATGTGCATCACGTTCAGCGCCTCGCCATAGCCGGTATCGCCATCCACCAGCACCGGCAGGGCGCTGGCGCGCGCCACCTGGCGGATGAAGAAGCACACCTCGTCCACCGTGATCACGCCGAGATCGGGCAGCCCCATGGAGGCGGTCATCGCCGCGCCGGACAGGTACAGCGCCTCGAACCCCGCCTGCTTCGCCTGCAGCGCGGCCATGCCGTTCTGCGCCCCGGGCATCGGCAGGATGCCAGGCCGGGCGAGCAGGGCGCGCAGCCGGTCCCCGGCAGGGGCGGCGGGCAGATCGGCGGCGACCAGATAGGGCATGGCACGGGCTCCGTCAGGGGAGAAAATCCATAGCGCACCTGGGGGCGGTCTGCACCTCGTGCGATGCGGGGGAGGCAAGGCCAAAGGGCTCTGCCCCGCGTGTCCCGTGAGGGAAACCCGCCAGGGACCAGCGGTCCCACGACCCGCGATCCCCGGACCCGCGATCCCTGGACCCGCTATCCCTGGATCCGCGATCCCTGGGGGGGGGGATACTCACCAACGAATGCGGGTCCAGGGACCTCCAGGTCCCTGGCGGGTCGAGGGCAGAGCCCTCGCCCTCCTTGCTACGGCCCCCGCCCCAGCAGCGCCGCCAGTTCGCCGCTCCAGAACCCGGCGATGGCGGTGGTGCCGTGCCCGCGCGTCCGGGAACTCGCCGGGATCAGGAACAGCCGCCCGCCGCGGACCCGCGCCATCGCCCGCTCCATGATCCCGGTCTCCGGCGGGTTGCGCTCGTCATCGGCGGAATTGATCGCGAGCACTTCCGCCGCGATGCGCTCCAGCCCGGCCGAGGGGTCGTAGTTGCGCGAGGCGTCCCACTGGTAGAGGTAATCATTGGCATCGACCGGACTGTCCGCCGCCAGCCTCTCCGCCACCAGCGCGTCGGCCTGCGCCCTGCTCGGCGCGGCGTCCTGGTAGTGCAGCGTGCCGCCGCTGGTGGCGATCTCGAAGAACGTCCGGGCGAGCCGCAGCCCGCCCGGCTCGGTCCGGTAATCGCCGCCCTGCCATTGCGGATCCTGGCGGATCGTCTCGATCAGCATCCGCCGCAGCATCCAGTTGCGCCCGGACATCGCCGCGGGCTGGCAGGCCATCGGCACCAATGCGTCCATGAAGCCCGGATAGGTCTCGCCCCAGATCCAGGCGAGCATCCCGCCCATCGAATTGCCGAGCACCAGGCGCAGATGCCCGAGCCCGAGCCCCTCGGTCACCAGCCGGTACTGCGCCCGCACCATGTCGTCATAGTCGTAGTGCGGGAAGCTCGCGCGCAGCCCGTCCGATGGCCGGGCCGAGAGGCCGGCACCGATCGCATCGGGCAGGATGATGAAATAGCGCCGCGCATCCAGCGGCTGGCCGGGACCGAACAGCGCGCCGGCGAAGGCCTCGGTCAGCATCCCCCGGCCCGACCCGCCGGTGCCGTGCAGGATCAGCACCGGGGCGCCGGACGTATCGCCGATGGTGGTGTAGTGCAGGCGCAGCTCCGTCATCACCTCGCCGGTCTGGAAGTGGAAATCGCGGGCGATCCAGTCATGCTCGACCGGCTCCGGATAGGCGACCGCCGGCGCCGCCGTTGCGGCAAGCGGGCTCAGCCCGATCGCGAGCGCGCCGGCCAGATACAACTCGGTCCTCATGCTCGCGCCTCCTGCCTGCCGCCCACGATGAAGCCGGAACCGCACCGCCGGCCGGCGGCGCCGGAACCTGGCGCACCGCCCCCAGGGCCCGAAGCGGCTTGCCGGCGACGCCGTCGCGGCATTCCTCGGGGAAGGGAGGGAAGTTGGCAAGCCGCCCCCCGGCCGCGGGCCGGCAGGGCGGCCCGTCCCCGCCGATCGAGGCCCGCCGATCGAGGCCCGCCGATCGAGGCCCGCCGATC
>DAICZL010000369.1 GCA_027311165.1 bacterium | reverse complement strand
ATGCCACGGGCGCGGGCAGTGCCGGGCCGCCGGCGGCGGCACGCACCGCTGGGCCGGAGGGCCGGAGGGCCGCACGCCCAGACGCCGCCTTGGGAACCCCCTCCGGCGGCTGCCCAGCCTCGGTCATCCTGCATCCTTCCTCCTCGAAGATGATGCGATGGTTAACGCCCCCGGTTCCCGCTGGAAATCATGCCGTGATAAAAAACATTTCCCGTGGTTGCGGCCGGAGCCGCGCCATCGGACGGCGGGGGGCAGAAACAGGGCGGCGCCCCTTCCGGCCTGGCCGTCTGGGGAACTCCCGAAGGCCCGGCCTGCCGCCTCAGTACTTGTCTTCGGACCGGGTGGCGTGGCCGATCAGCCGCTCCAGCACTTCGGCCGCCCGGGTGACCGAGGCGCGCACGCTCTCCAGCATTTCCGGCATGCGCGCGGTATCGGTGCCGTCGGTGATTTCCAGCGCCGCCAGCTGGGCATTCTCGATCACGCTGCTCAGCAGGTTGCGAAACAGCAGGGCCGACTCCGAATCGAGCACCCCCTGGGGCGGACGCAGCCGCTCGATCACCCCGTCCTGGAAGCGGCGGCGGGCGGCATCGGCCGCCTTGCGCTCGGTGAGATCGGTGAACAGCAGCACATGGCCCAGCACCAGGCCGGGGGCGGAGAACACCGGATCGGCGCGTACCAGCAGCGGCCTGCCGCCGGGTTCGCGCACCCGCACCTCGCCCCGCCAGGCCCGGTTGCGCAGCAACAGATCGTCCAGCCGGCGGCGGCATTCCCCGGGGTCGGCGAACAGCGCCGGCAGCTGGTCGAGACTCGAGAGCGGCGGCGCGCGATCGGGCAGCAGCAGACGGAACCCGTCATTGACCAGCAGCACCGCGCCGGAGGCATCGCTGACGATCACCGGCTGGCGCGACATCCCGACTTGCGAGGAGACCTGCGCCAGCTGATCCTGCGCGATCAGCAGCCGCACCGCGCGGAATTGCAGCACGACATCGGTCACCGTCTCGCCGATCAGCCTGGCCGCGATCCGGTCGGCCTCGGTCCAGGGATCGCAGGTGCCCTCGACCAGCTGGTGCCATTGCGAGAAGGACCGGCGCGGCGACAGATCGGCCGGATTGGACCCCACCTCCACCGGCTTGAACGGGTTGCCGCCCCAGGTGATGGTGCGGATGCGCTCGGGGCGGAACCAGACCAGATATTCGCCCGGCGCGTCGGAAACCGGGGTAGCGATCAGGCCGCTCGCCGCCGGCCCCAGCCCCGCGAGGCCTGGCGCATCCTCCCCCAGCGCGGCGCTGGCCTGCACCGGGGTGCGCGGCAGGCCATCCAGCCAGGCGCCGATCTCGCGCAGCGAAGCGGTGGCAGGCACCTCGCCGACACTGCGGACCTGGCCCTCGAACAGCAGCGCGGCCCCGGTCGCGCCCAGCGCCGGCAGCAGCGCCGAGGAGGTGTCGAACAGCGCGCCGCGCCAGTCGCCCTCCCGCCCGATCGCCTCGATCATGCGCTGCTCCAGGCGGCGGACCGACAATTCGGCCTGCGCCTGGACGAAGCTCTCCAGCGCAGCGATGCGGGTGGCGGTGGCCTCGGCCAGCACCTCGCACAGGGCCCGGGTCTCGAAATGCACGAATCGCGGCCGATAGTGGTGGCAGGAGATCAGCCCCCAGAGCCGTCCCCCCACCATCAGCGACACCACCAGCGTCCCCGCCACACCCATGTTCTTCAGATACTGCACATGGATCGGCGAGGGGCTGCGCAGGCTGCACAGCGACATGTCGAGCTCGACACCGCTCAGCGGCGAGCAGCGCGGCTCGATCGGCTCCGGCCGGTAGCCGACATCGACCAGCACCCGGACCCGGTTGCGCTCGTACAGGCGGCGGGCGATGTGGGGGATGTCGGAGGCGGGATAGCGGTTCCCGAGATAGGCTTCGAGCGTCGCCTCGCGCTGCTCGGCCAGGACCTCGCCATGGCCCGCCTCGTCGAAGCGATAGACCATCACCCGGTCATAGCCGGTCAGGTCGCGGAAGATGCGCGCGGTTTGGTCGGCCAGGACCTGCAGCGTGGTCGCGGCCAGCAGTGTCTGCAGCATCGGCTCGGCATGGCGGGCGAGATCGACCAGCGGGCCGGCCGGCTCGAACTCGATCACCAGGCCGCCATCGGGCACCAGGCCGCCATCGGGCGGCAGATGCACCAGAGAATCGAACATCGTGCCAGGCTGGCCGACCCGGCAGCGCACCGCCACCGGCACGAGACGCGGCGGATCGCGCAGATACGGGGCGATCCGCTCGGCGAGATCGCCGGGCAGATCGGCGAGCCGACGGCCGAGCGGGCTCTGCGCCAGCCCCAGGAAGGCAGCGGCATTGGCGCTGGCCTGCACCACCACGCAGCCTGGCCCGGCGACCACCAGCAGCGCTCCGTGGGGCTGGATCGAGCCGGCGAGATGGAGCTGCTCGCGCTCGCAATTGCTGAGATCCGCCTGCCCGAAGGCGGGCGCGACAGCGGTCCGGCTCGTCATCTCAGGAAGCCCCGAGGCTCACGCCGCCGACGCTTCCGACAATCTCGCCGGCTCGCCCGCCTCGCCCGCAGCCCCCGCCTCGCCGGCGCTGTCGAAGCCGTAACGGGCGAGCTTCACATAAAGACTCTGCCGGCTCAGCCCGAGCAGATCGGCCGCCACGGTGCGGTTGCCGCCGGCCTGGTCGAGCGCCGCTTCGATATAGCGGCGCTCGATCTGCCGGGCACTCTCCTTGACCAGTTCCGGCAGCTTGGTGCGGCCGAGACGCTGGATCATCTCCGCGGGTAATTCCCCGTGCATCCTGGCGGCCGGATCGGAGGCCCCGTCCTCCCGCAACCAGCCCGCATACGGATCCGGCAGCATCGGCTGATCATTTTCCTGATGTGCCAGGGCAAGGCGCCGGTTCACCGGCTCGCCGGGCAGACGGCAACTGACATCGCGCAGCAGCACCAGGATCCGCCGCGGATTGGTATCGGTCTCGCCCACCGCCGAAATCTCCACCGCGCAGTCGGTGCCGAGTTCACCCTGCAGCGTGCCGGCGAACAGCCGCACCGTGCGGTTGCGGTGCAGCATTCCCATCAGCACACCGAGATCGGCTCCGGGCTGGCGCAGCCAGCGGCCGAGGCTTTCGCCCCGCACCACCGCCTCCGCGCCCGCCTGCACCAGATCGAGGAAGGCGGAATTGGCGCGCAGGATCAGGCCCTGCTGATCGAGCACGACCACCCCGTCCGACAGGCGTTCGATCAGCGGCTCCATGGCCCCGGGCTCGGCGCGCAGCCCGGCGGCGGCCGGCATCAGGCCGGTATCGGGCACAGCCGCACCGACGCCGGCCGGGGAGAGCTGCAGCAGGAAGACCGGTCCGGGTTCGGCGGCGAACAGCTGGGCGCGCAGGAACCAGGGCGCGCGCTCATGGCCGAGATGGACCAGAATCCCGGGCACACGCCCAAGCTCGCGCACCCGCGCCAGCAGGGCGCGGAAGGGCTCGCGCTCGGCCGGGGCGAGTTCGGGCAGGAATTCCTGGCCCGGAGCGAGGCCGAGCGCGCGGATCGCCGACGGATTGGCCTCGAGTACCCGCAGCTGTTCGACCCGGATCAGCAGCACCGCCTCGTTGGAGGCATCGAACAGCATCCGATAGCGCGTCTCGATCTCGCGCAGCTTCCAGTAATCCTGTTCGCGCGCCTGCTGGGCGGCGAGCAGGCGGGATTGCAGTTCGATCACCGCCTGCAGATTCTTGCCTACGGCAATCAGCCCGGCAGCGCCGCCGAGCCGCACCGTGGTGTATTCCACCGGCGATTCGCGGCCGCTGGGAAAGCGCTGGGTGACCTGGCCGAATGCGGAGACGCCACCGGCACGGGCCTCCTCCAGCATGCGCCGCACATTGGCCCCGCCCGTCCCTGTGACGGTGTCGGCCCAGGGCCGGCCGATCCAGGGCCGGGTGAACTCGTCAGCAAATCCGCTCCCGACGCTGGCCTCACGGATCACGCCCTCGAGATCGAGGGTCAGGGTAATGTCGGGTTGGGAAATCATCACGGCGGACATGAGCGCTCCGATCCACGGACGCGGGTCCCGAAACTTGCCGATCACCCATGCCAGATCGCCCGGGTGCGCCCCCTCGGGTGTCTGCCGCACGGCCGTCAGGCGCGTTCCTGCCAGACCGTCCCGTCTGATCCTCATCTGGGAGAGCGGGGGCACATGGTCAAGCAATTTCCGCACCCCCCGTCGCATCGCGCGGGACGTTGTTCCGCAGACGGACATGGGGCCCGGGTGGCAGACGGTCTGCACCCGGCAAAGACACGGCCGGAAGGCTCCGCGCCGAATCGCGCTGCCCTGTGCCTGACGGCTTGCGCCCGGGGCCCGTCGCGCGGGGGGCGATGGGGCACCGCGTCCGCCCCGGCAGATCCCTGATCAGGACTGTAGGTGAAGCGGCGAAGATGAGACTAGACTTGTCCCGCCAGCAGCCCGAGGACCGTGTCTTCCAGCACCCAGACCCCTATCATCGCGGCCATTCCCCCGGATCCTCGCTCGCGGCGCTGATCGGTTTCCTGGGGCTATGCCTGCTGGTCGGCCTGGCCGACGTCGCGGCCAGCGCCCAGGGCTTCGGAACCTGGTTCAATAGCCTCGCCAGGCCGCGATTCATGCCGCCCAATTTCGTGTTCTTCCTGGCCTGGATGACCCTGTTCCCGCTCAGCGGTGTGGCCGGATGGCTGATCTGGCGACGGATCGGGCCGTCCCGGCCATTGCGGCTGTGGGGCTGGCAGTTGCTGGCGGCCGCCCTGTGGCCGCCGGCCCTGTTCGCCCTGCACAGCCTCGCCCTCGGCCTGGTCCTGGTGCTGGCCGGAGCGGGGCTCGGCCTGATCACGCTGCGCGCATTTCTGCGCCATGACCGACTGGCAGCCGCGCTGCTGGTCCCGCATCTGGTCTGGAGCGGATATGTCGCCTGTCTGATCTTCGGGCTCTTCTGGTGGAACGCGATCGCACCTATGATAGGGGGATGAAAATCGCGAATCACCTGCTGATCGGGGGCTTGGCACTGGGCACTGCACTGACGCTGCCCGCCGGCCCTGCCAGCGCCCAGATGTCACCCAACGGTCAGAGCATGGCCGGGCCGATGATGAAGGCCCCGCCCTTGCCGAAAGCCCCGGCACCATTGCCACCCGCCTTGCCAGGCGCCCAGTCGCAGCCCGACAGCGCCGCCCCGGCCTCGCGGTCCAATGCCGACATGCCGCCGACCGAGGCGCTGTTCGACTCGATCGATCGCGGCGATCTCGCCTCCACCCGCGATGCGCTGAACCGCGGCGCCGATCTCGACGCCCGCAACGTGCTCGGTCTGTCGCCGCTCGAACTCTCGGTCGATCTCGGCCATCACGACATCACCTTCCTGCTGCTGTCGATGCGCGGCGCGGGAAAACACGTGGTCGGGGCGCCGCTGACCGTGGCCAAGACGACCAAGCCCGAACGCAAGCCGATCCCCTCAAGGCGCATGGCGGCCATGCCGGCCGCGCCGCCGCCGGCGCCGCTGCATGCCAGGCTGTTCGCCGGCGATGGCGGGACGCCGATCGCGGATGCCGGCTTCCTCGGCTTCGACCAGGGGCGCGGGACCAGCAACTGACGGCCAAGGCTGCGCGTCTTCCCCCGGCAGAGTCCCGGAGTGTGAGGACGCCAGCCTGTCCTGGCCCGGGAGTCGACCCGGACCGGCCATGGCTTGAGAAGGCCGGGTCCGCCCACCGGCAGGCTACGCCGCGGCCCGCGCCGGACCGACCGGCCCCGGCGCTTTGGATGCGATCGAGTCCGCGTCTGCCGCCGGGCCGGGATCGGCCGAACTGGGATCGAGCAGGCCGGGCTGGCGCGGTCGAGCGAGGCGTCAGGGGCGAGCATCGCGCTGCCGGCAGCCTGCCCGCACGGCAGCACTACAGGCCGGTCCGCTCCCCCTCCAGCCCGTTGCCGATCCGCCCGCCCATCGCCGGAC
>DAICZL010000350.1 GCA_027311165.1 bacterium | reverse complement strand
AGACTCTCTCTCGAATCTCATATGCAACGAGCGATGCACCCGAGGAGGCGGATGGCGGAAGCGGCATGGAGGAAGGCCGCGGCGGATTTGAGGGTGGCCCCGACGTCCCTGGCGAGGCGGCGGTTACGGGTGATCCAGGCGCAGAAGCGCGCGACGACCCGGCGTCTGGGAAGGACGGCGAAGCCTGCCTGGTCCCTGGGTCGGGGCACGATCCGGACGCGGATGGCACTGGCACTGGCGACCCGCGGACCCTGATGGCCGGCATCGGCGCCTGAAAGCCAGCATCGGCGCCTGATAGCCGGCATCGGCGAAGGTGAGCGTCACGAACGGCCAGCGCGAGCGCGAGGCGCGCAGCGGAGGCCCCGCAGCGTCACGGTCCTGGATACCGGCCACGTGCACGTGCCGCCTGAGCGCCCGTCCGTCGGTATCGGCCAGGGCGTGACGCTTGCGGCCCTTGATCTTCTTGCCGGCATCAAGGCCCCGCACGCCCCCGCCCCCGGTGGTCCTGACGCTCTGGCTGCCGATCACCGCAGCCGTCGGGCTGGCCTCGCGTCCCACCCGCTCGCGGTCGCGCATCACCAGGTGGTGGTTGATCGTCTGCCGAGTGCCGTCGTCACGCAGGCGGGCGAACCAGGAGGTAGACGGTGCGCCAGGGTGGCAAGCTCTCCGGCAGCAGCCGCCAGGTGGCACCACCGCGCAGCATGTCGCTGATGGCGTTGACGATCTCGCGCAGCGGCCAGGCCTGCTTGCGGCCACACCGCGCCCTGGCTGGCAGGAGCGGCGCCAGGGTCGTCCACCCGGCATCAGTCCGGTCACTTCCATGGCGTAGCCCGGCGCGGCCATGCCGCCGCCGGGTGTCAGGGTCCACATCGCGGTCTCGTCGAGAGTGTTGCGACCCGGACGAATGACGATCCACCCCGGCTGGCCAGCGCCCATGTATTCATACCGTAGGCGTTTCGAGACAGAGGCTGAGGCGCTCCTGCATCTTTTGGCGGGACGTGGCCGGGATGCCCAACGAGAGCGAGGCCCTGGCTTTGCCGTCCACGCCCTTGCCCTCTCCTGCCAACCGCCAGTAACACTGCGTCGATGCTTGGTACTGGACATGTGCCAATGCGCCAGCCCGTCATCAGGAGCCGACACGGCATGCCGGACTTCCCGATCATCGATAGCCATGTGCATCTCTACGACGTAGCGCGGCTGCACTATGGTTGGCTCCAGGGACTGCCGGTCCTCAACCGGACGCATCTGCTGGCAGATTTCGATACGGCACGAGGCACAATCGCGGTTGATGGCATTGTTTTTGCTGAGGTCGCGGTCGATCCCGGATTGCATATCGCCGAAGCCGGCTTCGTGCAGGAACTGGCCGACCAGGATCGCCGGCTTTGCGGCATGGTGGCGCATGCTCCTGTGGAGAAGGGCCCTGGGATCATTGAGGATTTGGAGTTGTTGGCCCGCCACCCCTCTTTGCGCGGTATCCGTCGGTTGATCGAGACAGAGCGTGATCCGTCTTTCTGCCTTGAGCCTGGCTTCCTGGAGGGACTGCGCATCCTCGGCCGCCACGGCTTGAGCTTCGATATCTGCATCAAACACTGGGCGCTGGTCTTCGCGATCGAGATGGCACGGCGTTGCCCGGATGTGTTTTTTGTGCTCGACCATCTTGGCAAGCCCGGCATCCGGCTTGGGCTGCGCGAACCTTGGTGGGGTCAGCTGCGTGAACTGGCGCGGCTGCAGAACGTGGCTTGCAAGCTGTCCGGCGTGATCACCGAGGCCGACCATGCCCACTGGACGCCGGCAGAGGTCAAACCGTATGTCGCTCATGCAATCGACTGCTTTGGCTTTGACCGCGTGATGTATGGCAGCGACTGGAGCGTTTCGGAACTGACCCACCGCTATCCGGTCTGGGTCGGTATTCTCGACGAGGTGATTGCCGGGGCATCCGCGGAGGAGCAGCGCAAGCTCTATCGTGACACCGCAAAGCGGGTCTACCGACTGACTTGACTGCCTATTCCGGCCATCTCGGCACTTCCGGAGAAAGACTTGCCACGATGAGGTCCGACCGGGGGAATCCGATGATCGTCGAGGGTATGAGAGGCCTGGTGTGACGTTGGCGGATGCTTTTAGGAAGCCGCGGGCCCTTCGGGGCATCGGCCCAAGATTGGACAGCCGTTGTATGGACGCGCGGCTGGTCCGCAAGCCAATCCGGCAGGGAACAAGAAACCGATGAGCGAGCATACTGGCCAGGTTGCAGTGATTACTGGTGGCACTCAGGGATTAGGCGAGACCACAGCTCGGCTATTCGCCGCGCGAGGGGCTGCTGGCCTGGTGATCTGCGGCCGCAATGCTGAACGCGGGGCTGCGGTAGCCGCCGAACTTTCCGACATTGGGTGCCGCACCGTGTATGTGCAGGCAGACCTTGCCAGTCTCGACGACTGCCGCCGGATCGTGGCCGGCGCCGACGCGGCGTTCGGCCGGGTTGATGTGCTGGCCAATATTGCCGCCATCACCGATCGCGGCACCATCCTCGATACTTCGCCCGAACAGTTCGAGCGGATGATGGCGATCAACCTGCGCGCGCCGTTCTTCCTGATGCAGGACGCGGCACGGATCATGCGGCGGGAGCGGATCGCCGGTACGATCGTTAACATACTGAGCATGTCGGCGCATGGCGGGCAGCCATTCCTGTCGGCCTACAGCACTTCCAAGGGCGCTCTGCTGACCCTGACCCGCAACACCGCTTATGCGCTGATGCCGGACCACATCCGCGTCAACGGTCTGGCGATCGGCTGGATGGACACGCCGGGCGAGCATGCGATCCAGACTGGCTTCCACGGTGCCGCCGCCGACTGGCTTGAGCGGGTGGAACGCGAGCAGCCCTTCGGGCGGCTTATCAAGACCGACGAAGTGGCGCGGGCGATCAGCTATCTCGGAGGCGCGGAATCGGGGCTGATGACCGGGGCGATCCTGGATTTCGACCAGTCCGTGCTGGGCGCGTGTGATTCCGCTGCGCATCCGGTCGGGCGTCTGGCCGACCCTGGCTGAGGGCCCCGGGCACGGGGATAAGGCGAGGCCAGGAGGCTTTGGACCCATATCCGTTGGAGGGTAGCCCCAGGGGGAAAGTTACTCGAGCCAAAGTTGATTGAAGGCGGAGCCCTTGCCTTCTTCCTCGCCCTTCCCAAAGCAGAATCGCATCAGGTTGACTTTAACCGCGAAAAAATTGCTCGGAAGGACAAGTAGAGCGGAATCCGATTATTCTGGTTCATGCCCTGCGGCCGTGAAATAGTTGGCGCAATCGCCTGGGGTGAACAGCGGCAAGGCATCGCGGATAGCGTTCCAGAGGTCGTCGATGGTGCGGGCGGCGGCCTTGCGCAGGATGGCCTTGAGCTTGGCGAAGGCGGTCTCGATCGGGTTGAAGTCCGGCGAGTACGGCGGCAGGAAGCGCAGGTGAGCGCCGCGGGCTTGGACGATGTCACGGATGCCGGCGGCGCGGTGGGCCGGTAGGTTGTCCAGGATGACGACATCTTCCGGCCCGAGCGTGGGCGCCAGCACCTGATCGGCATTGGCGCGGAAAGCGGCGCCGTTCATGGGTCCGTCCGACACCATCGGCCCGACACCATCGGCCCAACACCATCTGCGCAGTCATGCCGTCGCGCCGCAATGCGCCAGTCAAGGTGATTGTTTTCCAAGGGCCGTGCGGGATCGGCGCGCGGCACCGATGCCCGCGTTTGGCGCGCCCTCGCAAGCGGGCCATCTTGGTGGTCGCTCCGGTCTCGT
>DAICZL010000347.1 GCA_027311165.1 bacterium | reverse complement strand
AGGGCGTGGCGCTCGGCCAGTAGCGGATCCGCCAGACCCCGGCGGGTTGGCCCGGCCCTGCCGCCTGCGTGTTTCCGCCGGCCGGACCACCACAAAACTTTAAGTTCTGCATACGCGGCGCCTGCCCTAGCCTGATCTCCTCACGCTGAGTTCCGCATCCACCAACGGAGTGGCAAGGCCCGATGATCGTCTTCCGCCGGCTGATCAGGCCGCTGCTGGTCGCCCTGCTGCTCGCCGCCGGCGGGCTGGCCGCGGCGGCCGCCATTCCCCAGGCGGTCCCGCGCGAAGTGCTGGTATTCTATTACGGCTGGTGGGGCACCGATGCCGCCCATCACGGCTCCGGCCCCTGGCGGCACTGGGGCTGCGATGACAAGCAGGAGCGCGGGGGCCGCGCGACCGGCGCGGCGGCCAATTGCATCGACACGACGAACCATCGCATCGGCAGCACCACCGACTATCCCACCGGCTATCCGCCGGGCGCCGGCCCCTATGACAGCCACGATCCGGCGGTGCTCGGCCAGCAGCTCGCGGCGATGCGCGGCGCCGGCATCACCGGGCTGATCGCCAGCTGGTGGGGTCCGGACGGTTTCACCGATGAGACGGTGGCGCTGCTGACCCGGCTCGCGCCGGCGCAGCATCTGAAGATCGCCGTGGTGGTTCCGCAGGTGAAGGGCGGCAGCGCCGCCGAACGCTATGGGACGCTGGTTTCCTGGCTGCGCTACGTCCTGGCCGGAGACGGCCACGGCCATGGCGGCTATGCGGCCTCGCCGGCCTATCTGCGCGTCGCCGGAAGGCCGGTGATCTTCCTCAACGAGAACACCGTGACCCAGCTCTGGCAGCTCGAGCCGGGCGCCGCCGGCCTGGTGCGCACGCTCACACGGCTGCGCGCCGAGCTCGGCACGCCGGTGTTCCTGGTGGGCGATCCCTACATGGCACGCCGCAAGCTGTTCGCGACGCCGATGCCCTATGATGCCGCGATCGCCGGCGCCGATGCCGATCTGCTGGCCCAGGGCGCGCTGGACGCGGTGTATAATTACAGCCTGAACCCTCTGACCGTCCCGTTCGCCCCCCGCCCGCCCTCGCCGGCAGCGGCCGAGACCGAGGCGGCGCGGCTGCAGCAATGGGCCGAGGGCTACTACGCGCGGGAGGCGGCACTGGCCCGCCGGGCCGGCGACCGACTGCTGGTCAGCGTGGTGTTCCCCGGCCACGACAAATCCCGCCTGGTGCCCGACGCGCCGGTGACCGACTGGCTGGGCGGGCGGACCTACAGCGCCCTGTGGCGGGGGGCGATCCGGGCCGATGCCGACTGGGTGGTGATCGTCTCCTGGAACGAATGGCACGAGGGGACGCAGATCGAATCCTCGTTCGAGTTCGGCGATCTGGCCCTGAAGCTGACCCGAACCTACGCCGCTCAGCTGCTCGCCCTGCCGCCGCGGACCCATAGTCTGCCGTGACAGCGGATGGCGCCTGAAACCGGCGCGGCGCCGCGAACACCCCCGCGCTTGCCGGACCCGGCGGGGGGCGTGGGAGCCGGGCGCGCGATCCGCCGTCCCGCCGGAGCGGGCATGGGAGCGGGCACGGGCGTAAGCGCGGGCGCAGACACGGGCGCGGACACGGGCACGGGAAGGCAGCCCGCCTCGCGCGCAGACCCCGATCGGCTCAGTCC
>DAICZL010000323.1 GCA_027311165.1 bacterium | reverse complement strand
CCACAGGATGGTGGCCAGCGACCCGGTGACCGACAGGTTGGGCCCCAGATCGACGCCGATCAGGATCGCCCCGCGCACCTGCGCCGGCATCGAGGCTGCCTGCACCGCCTGGCCGGCGATCAGCCCGGCCGGCAGGTTGTTCATCACGTTGCTCAGCAGCGCGATGCCGGTTCCCGCCGCCCAGGATGCCGATGCCACATCCTGCGCGGCCATCTGGCGCAGCACCCCGCTCAGCATCGCCAGCGCCCCGGTGCGGTCGAGCCCCGCCACCAGCACGAACAGCCCGGCGACCAGCGGCAGCACCCCCCAGGAGATGCCGCGCAGCAAACTCCAGGGCAGCGCGCGGCGGCGGGCGGCGAGCAGCGCCGCGGTCAGCAGCGCGGCCAGGCAGCTGGGCCAGCCCAGCCGCCAGCCCAGCGCCGAGGCCACCAGCAGCACCAGCGCCGTGCCGCCGATCCCGAGCGCCGCCAGCGCGCCCTCGGTGGTCAGCCGCCTCGCCGGCAGATCCGTCGCGATCTTCTGGCGCAGCGCGGCGCGCTGGGTCAGGCGCAGCACCGCGAAGGTGGCGCCGATCGCCAGCGCCGAGGGCAGCGCGAAGCGGCTCAGCCAGTCGCCGAGCGGAGGCATCTGCTCGCCGAACACCACCAGATTGGCGGGGTTGGAGATCGGCAGCACGAAGCTCGCGGCATTGGCGATGAAGGCGCAGACGAACAGATAGGGCAGCGGCTCGGCGCGCGCCGTTATCGCGGCGGCATACACGGCGGGCGTCAGCACCACCGCGGTCGCATCGTTGGACAGGAACACCGTGACCAGCGTGCCGACGCCGTAGATCAGCAGGAACAGCCGGGCCGCCGAACCGCCGGACCATCGCACCGCGAGCCCGGCGAGGATATCGAACAGCCCCTCGCTGCGGGCCAGTTCGGCCAGCAGCATCATGCCGATCAGGAACAGATAGACATCGGTGCCACGTCCCGCGGCGACGAGCGCGTCCCGCCAGGGCAGCAGGCCTAGGCCGACCAGCGCGAGCGCGCCCAGGCCCGCCCAGAGAAATTCCGGCAGCCGCCAGGGCCGGGCGATCACCCCGAGTGTCGCGAGCCCGGCGATCGCCCAGATCGCGCGGTCGGTGCCGATCAGCGCCAGCATCTCAGCCGGCGATCCCGGCGGTGACCGGGGCCGGCGGCAGCGTCTGGTGGCCGGGCTGCGCCGCGGTGTGGTCGGGCTGCGCCGCGCGGTCCCGCGTTTCCGGCATCAGCGCCGCGAACCAGCCGAGCGCGCACAGCGCCGCGCCGGCGAGGGCGAGGAATCCCGCCTGGTAGCCGAAGACCTGCACGATGAACCCCGAGATCAGGTTGGACAACGACGCCCCCACGCCCACGGCGAGCGCCGTCAGACCCTGCGCCAGATTGAATCGCCCGGTGCCGCGCATCAAGTCCGCCGCGATCAGCACCGAGACCACCCCGAAGATCCCCGCCGCCACCCCGTCCAGCACCTGGATCGCGACGATGGCGTAAGGGTCGTCGGTGAGCGCGAACAGCACCCCGCGCAGCGGCAGGATCAGCAGCGCGGCCAGGAAGATCGGCTTGCGCCCGATGCCCCGGGCGATCGCCCGCCCCACCGCCCAGGCGATGCCCACCATGGTGAGCTGCGCGGCGATGATGCAGGCGCTGAGCGCCATCGCGTCCTCGCCCGGATGGGCGAGCGCCACCACCTGCCCGGCCAGCGGCAGCATCGCCGCATTGGCCAGGTGGAACAGCAGCACCGCGATCAGGAACACGCGCAGGTCGCGCCGGGCCAGCACCTGCCGGATCGGCAGCGCCGTCGGCCGGCCGGTCGCCGGGTCCGGCTGTTCGCCGCCGCGGGCGAGGTCGTGGTCGATCCCGGCCGGGTCGATCAGCCGCACCACCACGGCGCTGGCGACGGCGAAGCCGCAGACCAGGAAGAAGATCCAGCGATAGCCGATGAAATGGCCGAGCGTGCCGGCCAGGATCGCGGCGATGAGGTTGCCGGCGTGGTTGAAGGATTCGTTGCGACTGATCCGGCCCGGCAGGCGCGCCCGCCCGACGATGCCGAGGCTGAGCGCGGCGAGTGCCGGGGGGATCACCGCCGAGGCCGCACCCAGCGCCGCCTGGGCGGCGATCACCAGCAGGACCCCCGGGAACAGCGCCATCGACAGGCAGCCGAGCGCCACCAGCAGCCCGGCCCCGGCGACCAGGGCACGCTTGCTGTGCGACGCATCCACCAGCAGCCCGGCCGGTATCTGCGCCAGTGCCGCGGCGATGCCGCTCGCCGCCATGGCGATGCCGATCTGACCGGCAGGCCAGTGCTGGTCGGCCTTGAGGAAGACCGCGAGATAAGGCCCGACGCCGTCGCGCACGTCGGCCATCAGGAAGTTCAGCCCGTCCAGCCCGCGCAGGCTGCGCGCAGGCGGGCGTGGTGCGCCGGAAGCCTCGCCTGATGACTTGTTCACTCCGCCCTCCGTCCATCGCTTGCGCTGTCGGGCGACGCGGAAACGGCGGCAAGGTTCCAAGCCTGGTCGCCCGATGGTCGCGGCGCGCAGGGGGGCTTGCGTTGCGGGTTGCGCGATCGGTCCGGCGGCGTAGGCGCGAGGGGAGAGTGGCGAGGGGGGGGCTGCAGGCCTTGCGCCCTTCCCAATGCGTCGGAAAGCCGCCATATAGGTCTGGAACATCACCAGAACATCAAGGTCTTGGGCATGGCCGGCTCCATCCATGTGCGCGGGGCGCGCGAGCACAACCTCAAGAACATCGATGTCGAGATCCCGCGCGACAGCCTGACCGTGATCACCGGCCTGTCGGGCTCGGGCAAATCCTCGCTGGCCTTCGACACGATCTATGCCGAGGGCCAGCGCCGCTACGTGGAAAGCCTGTCGGCCTATGCGCGGCAGTTCCTGGAGCTGATGGGCAAGCCCGACGTCGATGCCATCGACGGGCTGTCGCCGGCGATCTCGATCGAGCAGAAGACCACCAGCCGCAACCCGCGCAGCACCGTGGGCACGGTGACCGAGATCCACGACTACATGCGCCTGCTCTGGGCGCGCGCCGGCGTGCCCTATTCGCCGGCGACCGGCCTGCCGATCGAGGCGCAGACGGTCAGCCAGATGGTCGACCGGGTGATGGCCATGCCGGAGGGCACGCGGCTTTTGCTGCTGGCCCCGGTGGTGCGCGACCGCAAGGGCGAATACCGCAAGGAACTGGCCGAATTGCAGCGCCGCGGCTTCACCCGCGCGAAGGTGGACGGCAAGCTGTACGAGATCGGCGAGGTGCCGGCGCTGAACCGCAAGCTCAAGCACGAGATCGAGGCGGTGGTGGACCGGGTGGTGGTGCGCGAGGGCCTGGGCCCCCGGCTCGCCGACAGCTTCGAGACCGCGCTCGGCCTGTCCGACGGCGTGGTCTATGCCGAGAATGCCGGACCACCCGGCCAGGGCGGGGGCGAGCGCACCGTGTTCTCCTCGCGCTTCGCCTGCCCGGTCAGCGGCTTCACCATCGAGGAGATCGAGCCCCGGCTGTTCAGCTTCAACAGCCCGCACGGCGCCTGCCCGGCCTGCGACGGCCTGGGGGTGGAGAGCTTCTTCGATCCCGCTCTGGTGGTGCCCGACGAGCGGCGCAGCCTGGCCGAGGGGGCGATCGCGCCCTGGACCGGCGCGCAGAGCCCCTATTACGACCAGACCCTGTCCGCGCTCGCCAAGCATTTCCGGGTCAGCACGCGCACCCAGTGGCACGATCTGTCCGAGCGGGTGCGCAGCGCGATCCTGGACGGCACCGGCGAGGCGGCGGTGGCCTTCACCTACCAGGACGGGGTGCGCAGCTACACCGTGACCAAGCCGTTCGAGGGCGTGCTGCGCAATCTCGATCGGCGCTGGCGCGAGTCCGACAGCGCCTGGGTGCGCGAGGAATTGGCGCGCTACCAGGCCGAGAAGCCCTGCGCGGTCTGCCACGGCGCGCGGCTGAAGCCCGAGTCGCTGGCGGTGAAGATCGCCGGACGCACGATCGCCGAGGCCTCGGACCTGTCGATCCGTGCCGCGCGGGACTGGTTCGCCGGCGTGCTGGACACGCTGACCCCCCAGCGCGCCGAGATCGCCCGGCGCATCCTGCGCGAGATCAACGACCGGCTGGCCTTCCTGGTCGATGTCGGGCTCGACTATCTCACCCTCGCGCGGGGGTCCGCCACGCTGTCGGGCGGGGAGAGCCAGCGCATCCGCCTGGCGAGCCAGATCGGCTCCGGCCTCACGGGCGTTCTCTACGTGCTGGACGAACCCTCGATCGGTCTGCACCAGCGCGACAATGAACGGCTGCTGGGCACGCTGCGGCGGTTGCAGGGTCTGGGCAACACCGTGCTGGTGGTCGAGCACGACGAGGAGGCGATCCGCGCCGCCGACCACGTGATCGACATGGGCCCGGCCGCCGGGATCGCCGGCGGCAATGTGGTGGCCGAGGGCACGCCGGCCGAGATCGCTGCCAATCCGCGCTCGCTGACCGGGGACTACCTGTCCGGGCGCCGGCGGATCGAGCTGCCGGCGCAGCGCCGCCCGGTGCAGAAGGACCGCCAGATCCGGGTGGTGGGTGCGCGCGGCAACAACCTCAAGGACATTACCGCGGCCTTCCCGCTGGGCACCTTCACCTGCGTCACGGGGGTTTCCGGCGGGGGGAAATCCACCCTGGTGGTGGACACGCTGTACAAGGCGGCGTCACGCCGGCTGATGGGCTCGGGCCAGGTGCCGGCGGCGCATGAGCGGATCGAGGGGCTGGAACAGCTCGACAAGATCATCGACATCGACCAGTCCCCGATCGGCCGCACCCCGCGATCCAATCCCGCCACCTATACCGAGTTGTTCGCCCCGATCCGCGACTGGTTCGCCGAACTGCCGGAGGCACGGGCGCGCGGCTACAAGCCGGGACGGTTCAGCTTCAACGTCAAGGGCGGGCGCTGCGAGGCCTGCCAGGGCGATGGCGTGCTGAAGATCGAGATGCATTTCCTGCCCGACGTGTTCGTCACCTGCGACACGTGCAAGGGCCGCCGCTACAATCGCGAGACGCTGGAGGTGAAGTTCCGCGACAAGTCGATCGCCGAGGTGCTGGCGATGACGGTGGACGAGGCGGTTCCGTATTTCAGCGCCCAGGGGCACATCCGCGACCGGCTGGCGATCCTCCAGCAGGTGGGGCTCGGCTATATCAGCCTCGGCCAGCAGGCGACGACGCTGTCGGGCGGGGAGGCGCAGCGGATCAAGCTGTCCAAGGAACTGGCCCGCCGTGCCACCGGCCGGACGCTGTACATCCTGGACGAGCCGACCACCGGGCTGCATTTCGAGGACGTGCGCAAGCTGCTGGAAGTGCTGCATGCCCTGGTCGATCAGGGCAACACGGTGGTGGTGATCGAGCATAATCTGGAGGTGATCAAGACCGCCGACTGGCTGCTCGATCTGGGACCGGAGGGCGGGGATGGCGGCGGCCGGCTGGTGGTTGCCGGCACGCCGGAGCAGGTGGCGGCCTGCCCTGAGAGCCATACCGGGCGGTTCCTGGCGCCGCTGGTCGGGCGGTCGCGGCCGGTTCGGGCCCGCCGCCTGGCCTGACGCCACCCCGCCGCCTCCGAAAAGTCATGGCGCTGACATCGGCGCGGGTGATAACCGGCTCGTTTACCGGCGCTGCACCCGCGTCCGGCTGGCAAATAGAAGGAACTGACCCTATGCGATCCCCGCGTCTCGCTGCCATTCTGGCCCCTGGCCTGGCAATCTGCCTGGCGCTCGGCGTCTCGTTCGGCGCCAATGCCCAGACCACCACCCCCGCGGCGCCGGCCAAGCCGGCGACACCGATGGCTACGACAGCCCCGGCTCCGGCTCCGGCGCCGACTCCGGCTCCGGCGCCGATGGCCAAGATGCCGATGGCCACCATGAAGATGGTGAACATCAATACCGCGACCCCGGCCGAACTGGACGCGCTGCCGCAGATCGGCAAGGCGCGGACCAAGGCGATCATTGCCGGGCGCCCCTATGCTTCGACCCAGGATCTGGTCACCAAGAAAGTGCTGAGCCAGGGCGTGTTCAACAAGATCAAGGACAAGATCTCCGTCAACTGATCCTTGTTGCCCCGGCCGCGCGGTGGCGCGGCCGGGGGCCTCGCGCAGGCTTCACTGCCGCGCTTTGGAGGGGCGAAGGGCGCGGGGTCCTTCCGCGGTGCGGCCCCTTGCCATGGCCAGGGCTTGCGGCCCTGGTTCCCGCGATGGATGCGTATCCCCGACCCGCCTGTTGCTGCCGTTCGGACGGCCCGCTCATTGCGATGGCGGGTTTCGTTGGCGATGACACGGGAATGTCAATAGCGACATGCCGTGTCGCATGATATCTCCGAAACACGACATCGTCTGTCCCAACAGGAGATCATGATGGTTCCGACCGAAACGGGTGCCGCTGATACGGGCCTCAATGAGGCTGGCAAGGCGCTGCTCGCCACCGCCGAGGCGCATCACCGCACGGTGGCCGAGCAGGGCAAGGGCAGCGCGACGGACGCGATCGCGGCCGGCCGCGCGCTGATCCAGGCGAAGGAGGTCACGCCGCGCAAGGGCTGGCTCACCGCCCTCAAGAACAGCACTTCGATCACCCCGCGCAGCTGCCAGCGCTACATGCTGCTCGCCCGGGTGAACGATGCCGGAATGCTGGAGCAGCCGGTCGACGAGGCGAGCTTCACCGAGGCCTATCGGCTGGCAGTGCGCGCCACCACCAAGCTCGCCCGCGCCTCGCGCAAGAAATCCGCCGATGCGCCCGCCGAGCCGGAAGTGGTGGACGAGAAGATGAAGGAGACCCAGGACCAGGCGTTCAAGGCGTTCCGCAAGGCGGCGCGCCATGCGGTCAATCTGGGCATTCCCTTCAAGAAGCTCGACCGCGAACTCGCCCAGACCGCCGGGACCAAGCTGGTCGAGGGCATGGCGACGCATTGATGTGCGATCGGCCTGACTGGGATCGTCGGATTTCAGTCAGGCCGATGCACGTGCGCGATGACGGGGCGATGAAGCGGTCTCATCGCGATGAGGCCCTTCTGCGGCAGGATCGCC
Organism: bacterium; assembly: GCA_027311165.1. Lineage (GTDB taxonomy): Bacteria > Pseudomonadota > Alphaproteobacteria > Acetobacterales > Acetobacteraceae > DAICZL01. The sequence continues at coordinate 4,087 of DAICZL010000323.1, read as the reverse complement.
CCTTGCGTTGGAGCTATGTCGCATCAGGCTGCTCTATCGCATCAGGCTGACGTCAACCGCGATAAAATTGCTCGCCAGAACAACGAGCTGGAGCGCGATCGGCCGGCAAATCCGACAGCACCGGCCCCGATCGCGTCGGGCGCGACCTCCGCTCAGATGGAAACATCTGATCGGACAGAGTTGCCCGGTAAAACAAAGAGCAAGAGCGGTGGCCGATCGTCTGTCAGATCGGCGACCGCGCTGGCCTGTGCCGGGCGACGATCGCCAGCGATCGCCGGGCCCGACCGGCCCGGATCAGCATCGGTCCCCGATCCGCTGTCGGTCCCCGATCAGGTATAGGTCAGGTGCAGATAGGGATTGCCCTGCACGGTTCCCGTCTGTTCCAGGAACTGGCTGGTCACGCTCGCCGACAGGCCGGCGAAGGTCAGTGACGCATCGATGCCGCCGCCGTTCAGATCGGCGTGGAGGGTGCTGCCCTGGTAGCCGGCGGTGCCGTCATTGGCCGCCCAGGTCAGGGTGGAAACGCCGGGAACATAGCCCCACAGCGTCACCTGGTCGCCGGCATGAAAGCCCACCACCGTGCTCCAGGTGACACCGGCACCGCGTCCGTCGAGGAAGAACACGTCCTGCCCGGTGCCGCCCACCAGGAAGTTCGATCCGGTGCCGCCGTCGAGCACGTTGTTCCCGCTGAAGGCCGCCAGCGCGTCGTTGCCCGACCCGGTGCGCAGGAACATGTTCGGCGATGAAGCGGCGACGTTGAGGTCGTCGCTGCCGACATAGACGAACTGCGAATCCAGATAGGGCACCGGGCCGCTATAGGCCGGCGCCGCGGCGGTGCCGGAAACCCCGGTCGTGGCATCGCTATAGGCGACGGTCGTGGCGACCGGCCCCGGATTGGCCGGCGGGACGCTGTGCTGGGACAGATCGGCCTCGATGTAGGAGAACAGCGAGGCGGTGATCTGTGTCGCCCAGGCGGTGGTGGAGACCACGCCGACCACCTGCGGCCCGGTGCCGCTGTTGACCCAGAGCGGTCCGCCGCTGTTGCCCAGCCCGATCGCGTTGTTGGCGTAGTCCAGCACGGAATAATTCGGATCGGCCGCCACCGGCAGCGATTCGGTCGCCATGTAGCCATTATAGCTCGCCGGATAGCCGGTGACGGTGAGGCTGCCGCCGGCGTAGCCGGGCTGCAGACCCATCCAGCCGGTCTGATCACCGAGATTGTCCGGTAGCCGGATCAGCCCGATATCGACCTGCGACTGGCTCTGGGTCAGCAGGTCCGAGCCCGGGGTGGTGGTGAAGGCCGGGTCGTAGGTCCAGGACGCGGCGTAGTCGATCCCCCATGGCGCGACCAGGCCGGCCTGGCCCGCCACGACCTCGATCGCCGCGGCCTGGTCGACGACATGCGCGGCGGTGAGCACCTCGTTGGGGGAGATCATCACCCCCGAGCCCTGGATGTAGCTCCCGTCGGTCTGCTGGACGATGAGGGAGACCACCGCGGAATACGGATAGGTGGTGTTCGGTGCGCTGGTATAGGACATGGTCTATTCCGGTCGCATTCCCGGTCCTCGGGCCCGGGTGGCCGCGCTGGGCGCCTCATCCGATCCCGGAATGTCTGGATACAGGCCCTTCATATCACCATCACGGGTCATTCTGAAGCGATAATGTAATAGACGGAACTTGAAAGGTTCCGGGGCCGCGGGGCAGAACCGTCGGAACACCGCGCGCCGCCCTCAGCCGAGAAGTTCCGGCACCCGTTCGGCGGGGGGGGTGTTGCGGCTGCGCCCGGCGCGGACCACCCCGTCGATCACCACCATGCCGATCCCCGGCAGGTCGCCCTTGGCCACGCTGTCCAGCAGATCGGCCCCGGAGGAGTGTTGTGCCCGGTCCATCAGCACGAAATCCGCCGCCCGGCCCGGCGCGATGATCCCGCAATCCAGCTTGCGCAGCCGCGCCGTGTTGCCGGTGGCGCAGCAGAACAGGATCTCCGCCGGCATTTCGCCCAGCGAGGACAGCAGGGCGATCATGCGCAGGATGCCCAAGGGCTGCACACCCGATCCGGCCGGGCTGTCGGTGCCCAGGATCACCCGCTGCAACTGGCCCAGTTCGCGGGCGAAGCGCAGCGCCGACAGCCCGGCCAGCTCGTTGCCGTTATGCACGATCTCGATCGCCCGCGCGCAGCCTTCGCACAGGCAGCGGATCTGGCTCAGCGGCAGGGCGGTGTGGCCGCCGTTGATATGTCCGATGATATCGGCATCCGCCTCCAGCACCGTGTCGGCGTCGATATAGCCCGAGCCCGGCACGGAGGGCCCGCCGGTGTGGATGGTGCTCTGGATGCCGTGTCTGCGGGCCCAGGCCACCATCTGCTGAGCCTGGTAGCCGGCCTTGACGCTGCCCAGCCCGACCTCTCCCAGCAAGGTGACGCCGGCGGCGGCGAGCTCGGCGAAGTCGCTCTCGACCATGCCCTGTTCGATCACCGGCGCCCCGGCCAGCAGCTTCACCCCGCCGGGCCGGAAATTGGTGAAGGCGCGCTGGGCGGTGATGGCCAGCGCCTTCAGCCCCACGATGTCGCGCGGGCGGCCCGGCAGGTGCACCTCGCCGGCCGAGACCATGGTGGTGACCCCGCCATGCAGGCAGCTGTCGATCCAGCCGAGCTGGCTCTGCCGCGGTGTCCAGTCGCCGAATACCGGATGGACATGGCTGTCGATCAGGCCGGGGGTCAGGGCGCAGCCATGGGCATCGATGCTGACGCGGGCCTCGCTGATGTCGCAATCGGCCTGGCGCCCCACCGCGGTGATGCGGCCGGCTTCGGCCACCACCGAGTCGGCATCCAGGATCGGTGCCTCGAGCGCACCAGACAGCAGCAGGCCGATATTGCGGATCACCAGCTTGCCGGTCTGCGTCTCGGGGGCGGGGGACAGGGCCATCAGCCCATTCGGCCATCGGGGATGGGAAAAGACAAGGCGCTGCCCCTGGTTCCCGCCGGGATCCCCCTGCGGGGGAACGGATCCCCCCAAGGGAAGACCTGTGATGGGAACCCCTGTTCCGGGACCGCAGGGCCGGGGAATGCAGGCCCGGGGAATGCAGGCCCAGGGAATGCAGGCCCGGGGAATGCAGGCCCGGGGACCGCCGGTTCCGGGCGGGTTCCCCCCAGGAGAAGAAAGAGGGGCAGGGAACTCCGGCCTTGCGGTGCTTCAGCAGCCCAGCTGCGCGGCCAGTCCTGCGAAATCCTCCGCCACGAAATCCCACGCCGCGTCGGGCGCGAGGTCGCTCGTCTGGCCCGGCCCGTGCTCGGTCGGGCGCGGCACGAACGCCGTGCGCATCCCCACCGCCCGTGCCGCCGCCAGATCGGAATTATGGGCGGCGACCATCAGGCAGGCAGCCGGCTTCAGGTCCAGCAATTCCGCGGCGCGGCGATAGGCGGCCGGCATCGGCTTGTAGGCCTGGGCGATTTCCGCCCCCAATATGGCATCCCAGGGCAGCCCGGCATGGCGCGCCAGGTCCACCATCAGCCGCAGATTGCCGTTCGACAGCGGCGCCAGCAGATAGCCCCGCCGCAGCCGAGCCAGGCCGGCCGCGACATCCGGCCAGGGATCGAGCCGGTGCCAGGCGAGGTTCAGCGCGTCGATCAGCGTCTCGGCCGGGTCGGCGACGCCGAAGCTCTCCAGCACCGAAACCAGGTTCTCCCGGTGCAGCCGGTCGAGGGTCACGAAGCCGCGCTGCCCGGATCGCACCGCCTCCATCGCCGGCTGGTAGCGTGCCCGCCAGGCGGTCGCGAAGCCGGCCCAGTCGAGGCGCTGGCCGAGCGGGCCGAGCAGCGCCTCGGCCTCGCGCGCGACGCTGCTGCGCCAGTCCACCACCGTGCCGAACACGTCGAAGCACAGCGCCTGGACCCCGAGCGGTGTGTCCGCCCTGCTGCCCACCTGCTCCATTGCCGATCCTCCCGGTCTCGCCCGATCCATCGCGCGGGCCTGTGCCTGCCCTGCATCCTGACGCTCAGTCTGCGTCCGAGATAGGGGGGCGCAATGGATGCGGGTCGCCTGGGGGGAGGGCTCCAAGACAAGGCCGAGGGCTCTGCCCTTGGAACCCG
>DAICZL010000311.1 GCA_027311165.1 bacterium | reverse complement strand
GCGCCCTGGCCTTCCTTCAACAGGGAAAAGCTCACATGAGAATCGGTTTTGTCGGCCTGGGCATCATGGGCCGTCCCATGGCGCAGAATCTGATGCAGGCGGGGCACGAGATCGCCGCGCCCGAACGGCGCAGCCTGCCGGCCGAGCTGCGCACGGCCTTCACCATCCTGCCCGATGCCAGATCGGTCGCCGCCTGGGCCGATGTGGTGATCCTGATGGTGCCGGACACCAAGGATGTGGAGGATGCGCTGTTCGCCCCGGCCGGTGTCGCCGCCGGCCTGAGCGCCGGCACGCTGGTGATCGACATGTCCTCGATCAGCCCGATCGCCACCAAGGATTTCGCCGCCCGCATCGCCGCGCTGGACTGCGCGTATCTGGATGCGCCGGTCTCGGGCGGCGAGGTCGGCGCCAAGGCGGCGACGCTCACCATCATGGTGGGCGGCCCCGCCGCGGCGTTCGAGCGCGCCCTGCCGCTGTTCCAGGCCATGGGCAAGAACATCACCCATATCGGCGAGGCCAACGGCGCCGGGCAGATCTGCAAGGTCGCCAACCAGATCATCGTGGCGCTGAACATCCAGGCCGCCGCCGAGGCGCTGGTGTTCGCGGCCAAGGCCGGGGCGGACCCGGCACGGGTGCAGCAGGCGCTGATGGGGGGGTTCGCGGCCTCCCGCGTGCTGGAAGTGCATGGCGAGCGGATGATCAAGCGGACCTTCAACCCGGGCTTCCGGATCCGGCTGCACCAGAAGGACCTGAACCTCGCTCTGGCCTCGGCCCGCGAGCTCGGCCTCGCGCTGCCCAGCACGGCGATCGCGCAGCAGATGTTCTCGGCCTGCGTCGCCCATGGCGGCGCCGATCTCGACCATTCGGCGCTGGTCAAGGCGATCGAGGGCATGGCCGGCACCGAACTCGGCAAGGCAGGCGAGAGCAACAGCGCATCGGGCTGACGTCACCCGCGATGAAATGACCCGCTGGAACAACGGCAAGGAGCGCGAGCGGACCGCAGAGCCGAGTGAAACCGGTTCCGATCGCGCCCCAGGGCGGTCGCCGATCCGACAGTGGATCGGCCACCGCTCCTGCTCTCTGTTGGACCGGGCAAGTTTATCCGATCAGGTGATCCCATCTGATCGGAGGCTGCTCTCGTGTCCTGGCCCGGAAATCCGACTGCGGATGCCGGGGGACACCACCGCGGGATCGGCCTGATTGGATGCGCCTGATTGCGATCATTCTGTTGATTTTGCACGATCCCATCTCGAGAGAGCGGGGTCCGCGCGTCGGCGGCCGCAGCCCGGCGGGCGGAGCGGCGGGGCTCGTCCGCGCAATCGCGTCAGCCACCAGCCCCGCCCGTTCGGTTCGCGCGCCAGGTCAGGATGGGATCCCGGCCTGCCGCATCGCGAGGGGCCCGGGTGGAACTCCAAAGGGAAAACCGCCGCGAAGTCAGGGTCGCAGGCCTCAGTGTATGCGATCAGGCGGGGCATGCGATCAGACTGGCGAGCCTTGGCCCTGCCCGCGTCCTGGGGGCCGAGTCGTGGATTTTTAGTCCGGAATTGAATTTACGAGTGGTTAACCAATAAACTGGCATTAAACTGCGATGCTGAGACGGCGCCGCTGCGGCGCTTTCGTGATCGGGACGGCGATCGCCCCGGCAGTCGGGTGACGCCAGAAAGGCAGGACAGCATGCGTTTTACCGAGATCGGCCAACAGCTGCGGGCCTATCGACTGGAATCCGGCCTGCGCGCCGAGGAGATCGCGGCCAGGCTCGGGGTTTCACGGGCGGCCCTGTACCGCTACGAAAAAGGCGAGGTGATCAAGCTCGACACCATCAAGCGCCTGGCGGAACTGCTCAAGATCTCGCCATTGTCGCTGCTCGGGATCGGTGTCGAATACTACAACCGCCCGATCGGCTATCTGGAGCGGATCCGCCAGCTCGAGGAAACCGCCGACCAGATCCTGCAGATCACCGGCCCGCTCTGCTATGTGACGACGTCCGATGCCTATGATTCGGCGCTGATGGAAGCCTTCACCGAAACCGCTGACAACGCCGATGGCGAGCGCGCGGCGGTGCGGGCGATGAGCGAGCAGGTCCTCGGTATCCTGATCGCCCGCAAGCGCATGTACGGAATGCGCCGGCCCGGGATCATCGCCATGATCTCGGCGGCCAGCATCCAGCATTTCCTGGCCCTCGGGGTGGCCGGGGCGATTCCCGTCTCCGATCGGTTGCGCCGGATCTGCCGGCAGGTCGCGGCGAACGAGATCGAGAACATTGCCGCGATGATGGAAGCCGAGCCGATGGGGCTGCAGTTCGGCCTGCTCGGCGGCGCCGAGCCGAGCAGCGCGTTCAAACTGCTCCGCGCCCGCGACCGCGCCAGCCTGGCGATCAACCCGTTCCGCCCCGATACCCACCCCGCCGCCCAGACCGGTGTCGCGCTGATCACCAGCGCCGATGAGGCGATCGCGGCGCATCAGCGCGTGGCCGAGGCCGGGTGGCGGGAAGCGGTCAAGGGGCCGGCCGCGGCCGCGCGGGTGCGCCAGCTGGTGGCGGCTTCACGGATCGACTGAGGCCGGCCCCCTCTCCGCACGCCGCGCCTGGTTCCTCGTCCAGCGCGTGCCTCTCGCGACCGGCAAGACCCGGCACCCTCCCGGGAGAGTGGGGGGAGGGCCCGGGCGTCCGCCACCTGCGCTGGCGGCGAACCCGGCTCACCCCCAATGCCTGGTCGGTCCCGCGCCTGATCGCTCTTGATCGACGCGGGCCGGACCCCCGCCTTCGCCCGGCCGCGGTCAGGCCGGGCTGAGTGCGACGGCCAGCGCCTCGGTCACGATCGCGGTCAGCGTGTCGCCGACCTTCACCCGCTTCAGCGCAGCCTGCCGCCGGGGATCGGTCACCGTGAAGCTGCGGACCAGCCCGCCCGCGGGATCGACCAGCGAGATCGTGTGCCCGACCGGATCGACCGCCACCACCGTGCCGGTCACCACGATCCTGTCACCGACCGCGCCGGCCGGCATCTGCCCCTTGGGCGCGTGAGCCATGGCGGAGGTCATCTGGTCGCTCGGGATCGGGGTGCCCGGGGCCGAGAGCACCAGCACCACCGAGGCGAAATAGCGGGCCACCACCGTGTCGCCGACCTTCACCTGATCGAGATTCTGCACCGCCTCGCTGGCATGGACGACGAAGACATTGCCCTGCGGGCCGACCAGCGTGACCTGCCGCTTGGCGAGATCGATCGCCTTCACCACGGCCCGCGCCGTCGCCACCGCAGACTCGCCCATCCCACCCATTCCGCCGGCCTGCGCCAGAGCGGTGCCTGGCGTGAGCATCGCCCCGGCGGCGCCTGCGAGACCGATCCCGAGCGCGAGACAGGCCGACCGCAACGCCTTGGATTGTTTCATGGCTTTTCCCTTCTGTAACGAACCCGCATGATCCGCGCTCCACTGCTGCCCCGGCAGGACTGCCGCCCGCGCGGTGCCGCGCCGCCGCTGCCGGATCGGGGGAACATAGACCAGGGAGGGAAGATGGTAACCCATCCCGGCGGCGTCCCGATCCCGCGGCGCAGCCCCGGCCTCCTGGGCAGCGTCCATGGTATTCTTCGCAAAGCCAGTCGCGGCGCCCGGCCCGGAAGCGAGCATTCCATCACCATATCCACCCGATGGGCGGTCCAGGCGGCGTCAGCCCACTTGGAGCGGTGCCCGATCCGATAGACGATCCGGCACCGCTCTTACTCTCTGATTTACCGGGCAGCTTTATCAGATCGGATGTGTCCCTCTGATCGGATGTCGCTCTAGCTGACCTGCTCGTGCATCGGCCGAGCGTGAGTGCCGGCATGTGCCGGGAAAGCCCTGAACCGCCGCAGGATGGTCTCCATAGCGCCGATCGCAGAGGGGCGCCGATCGCAGAGGGGCACCGATCGCAGTGGGGCACCGATCGCAGTGGGGCGATCCACCGCTGGGCGATCCGTGTGTGTCTTTCGGTATGAAACCGACCTGGCGTGTGAGACTTCCGCGGTCTCTGTTCCCTGACGGTCCATTGCGGCTGAACCGATGGAGTGCATTGCCGCACGGGTCGACGCCGGTCCCAGATGATGTGCATGGGAAACCGACCTTGGTGATGCATCGATCCGGTCAGCTTCGTGGGTGTCTTAAGCGAAACCGGCCGGAACCAGAATCAGCGCCGGCCGGCACCGTGCGAAGCCCGGCACCCATCGCCCGGCCACCCGGCCATCGCCCCCGGAACCCGCCCCGGTCCGGGCAATGCCGGTCGCGCGGCTGACATCCAACCAGGACTCGCCTATGTGTGCGCGATGAACAGGCGCCGACCTCCGTCGCCGCGCCGCCCCGGATACGCCCCATGACCGACACACCGATCGACCATATCCGCAATTTCGCGATCATCGCCCATATCGACCATGGCAAATCCACCCTGGCGGACCGGCTGATCCAGACCACCGGCGGGCTGACCGCGCGGGAGATGACCAACCAGGTGCTGGACAGCATGGAGCTGGAGCGCGAACGGGGCATCACCATCAAGGCCCAGACGGTGCGCCTGTCCTATCGGGCGAAGAACGGGGAAACCTACGAGCTCAACCTGATGGACACGCCCGGCCACGTCGATTTCGCCTATGAGGTCAGCCGCAGCCTCGCCGCCTGCGAGGGCTCGCTATTGGTGGTCGATGCGAGCCAGGGGGTGGAGGCGCAGACGCTCGCCAATGTCTATCAGGCGATCGATGCCGGCCACGAGATCGTGCCGGTGCTGAACAAGATCGACCTGCCCGCCGCCGAGCCCGAGCGGGTGAAGCAGCAGATCGAGGACGTGATCGGACTCGACACCTCGGACGCGGTGGAGATCAGCGCCAAGACCGGACTCAACATCGAAGGCGTGCTGGAAGCGCTGGTGCACCGCCTGCCCCCGCCCACCGGCGATGCCACGGCGCCGCTGAAGGCGCTGCTGGTGGACAGCTGGTACGACCAGTATCTGGGCGTGGTGATCCTGGTGCGGGTCAAGGATGGCAGGCTCAAGCGCGGCATGCGCATCCGGATGATGTCCAACGCCGCCGTGCACAGCGTCGAGCAGGTGGGCGTGTTCACCCCCAAGATGGTGCCGACCGACGATCTGGGTCCGGGCGAGATGGGCTTCATCACCGCCGCCATCAAAACCGTCGCCGACTGCAACGTGGGCGACACGATCACCGACGACCGCACCCCCGCAGCCGAGGCGCTGCCGGGCTTCAAGCCCTCCATACCGGTGGTCTGGTGCGGCCTGTATCCGGTCGATGCCGATGATTTCGAGAAGCTGCGCGACAGCCTGGCCAAGCTGCGGCTGAACGATGCGAGCTTCCATTACGAGCCGGAAACCTCCGCCGCGCTGGGTTTCGGCTTCCGCTGCGGGTTCCTCGGCCTGCTGCATCTCGAGATCATCCAGGAGCGGCTGTCGCGCGAGTTCGACCTCGACCTGATCGCGACCGCGCCCTCGGTGGTGTATCGCGTGCACCGCACCAACAACACGATGGCGGAACTGCACAACCCCGCCGACATGCCCGATGGCAGCGTGATCGACCACATCGAGGAACCCTGGATCCGCGCCACGATCATGGTGCCCGACGATTATCTGGGCGCGGTGCTGACCCTGTGCAACGAACGCCGCGGCCAGCAGGCCGATCTGACCTATGTCGGCAACCGGGCGATGGCGGTGTACCGCCTGCCGCTGAACGAGGTGGTGTTCGACTTCTACGACCGGCTGAAATCGATCTCCCGCGGCTATGCCAGTTTCGACTACCAGATGGACGGGTATGCCGACAGCGACCTGGTGCGCATCTCCATCCTGGTGAACAGCGATCCGGTCGATGCGCTGTCGTTCATCGCCCATCGCGCCGCCGCCGAGAGCCGCGGCCGGGCGATCTGCGCCAGGCTGAAGGAGCTGATCCCCAAACAGCTGTTCAAGATCGCGATCCAGGCGGCGATCGGCAGCCGGGTGATCGCGCGCGAGACCATCAGCGCCCTGTCCAAGGACGTGACCGCCAAATGCTATGGCGGCGATATCAGCCGCAAGCGCAAACTTCTGGAGAAGCAGAAGGAAGGCAAGAAGCGCATGCGCCAGTTCGGCAAGGTGGAGATCCCGCAATCGGCCTTCCTGGCCGCGCTGAAGATGGAGACCTGATGCCGCGAGCCCGGACATGACCGACCACGCCGCCGATCCGCGCCGGGCCCGGCCGGCAGCCCTTTGCGGCCAGCCCGGAACGCTTTGCGGGGGCGGATGCTCCGGTCCCGCGTCTGCGTCCCTGCCGCGCCGGGCCAGGCTTTCATGACCCATATCGTCGTCATCGGCGGGGGTATCATGGGGGTGTGCAGCGCCATCGAATTGCGGCGCGACGGCCACGCCGTCACGCTTCTCGATCCCGGATCACCCGGCGGCGAGCAGGCCGCCAGCTACGGCAACGGTGGCTGGCTCTGTCCCAGTTCCGTTCTGCCGGTCTCCAGCCCCGGGATGTGGCGGCGTGTGCCCTCCTATCTGGCCTATCCGCTCGGCCCGCTCGCGATCCGCTGGCGCCATCTGCCGCGCCTGCTGCCCTGGCTGGTCCGCTTCCTGCGCGCCGGCGCCACCAGCGCTGATCTGGAACGCGCCGCGCGCGCCCTGCGCCCACTGGTGCGCGACGCGCCGGAACGCCACGCCCGCCTGGCCGCCGAGGCCGGCGTGGCGGCGCTGATCCGCCGCACCGGGCTTCTGTATATCTTCCCCTCCCGCGCCGATTTCCTGGCCGAGGCCGACGCCTGGCGGATCCGCCGCGAGGTGGGTATCGGCTGGATCGAACTCGACACCGACGAACTGCGCCAGCGCGAACCCGCGCTCGACCGCCGCTACGGCTTCGGCGTGCTGATCGAGGAGGGCGGGCATTGCATCGACCCCGGCGGCTATGTGGCGGCGCTGGCCCGCCACGCCACTTCCGCGGGGACGATGATCCGTGAGGTACGGGCGACCGGGCTGCGCATCGAGGCGGGAAGGCTGCGCGCGGTGCGCACCGAGACCGGCGAGATCGCCTGCGACACTGTGGTGATCGCCGCCGGCGCCCGCTCCCGCGCGCTGGCCGAGGCCGCCGGCGACCGCGTGTTCCTGGAGACCGAGCGCGGCTATCACGCCGTGATCGACTGGCCCGATGCCGGGCCGCGCATTCCGGTGATGCCGAGCGATGGCAAGATGGTGCTGACCCGCATGCAGGCGGGCCTGCGGATCGCGGGCCAGGTGGAACTGGCGGGGCTGGACGCCGCGCCCGACTGGCGGCGCGCGGAGATCCTGCGCCGCCACGCACTTTCGACACTGCCGGATCTGCCGCGAGACCTGCCGGCCGAGCGGGTGAAGGTCTGGATGGGCCACCGCCCCTCCACCCCGGACGGGCTGCCCTGCCTCGGCCGGGGCCGCTGCAGGGACGTGCTGCATGCCTATGGCCATGGCCATATCGGCCTGATGAGCGGGCCCATCTCCGGCCGGCTTATCGCCGATCTGGTCAGCGGCCGCCCACCGGTGATCGATCCCGCCCCCTACGCGCCGGGACGGTTTGCCGATGCGCGGACCCGCATCGCGCCGGAATAAGCCGAGGCGCCGCCGGCTCGCCATGCAGGGGTTGCAACACCCCGCGCCAGGCGCTACCAAACGCCTCGTTCCGCGGCCCAGGGTGCGTAGCTCAGCGGGAGAGCATCGCCTTCACACGGCGGGGGTCACAGGTTCAATCCCTGTCGCACCCACCATACGCGCCCAGTTTCCTTTTTCGGTCACCGCAGGACGGCCACACCCTGATCGCCCAGATCGCCCAGATCGGGCGGATCACCGGCGTCGCCGTCGCGCGCGCCTTTGCCGATCGCGGCCAGCGCGGCCACCACGCCGGGCGGCACCGCGTCTTCATCAGCCGCCAGAAACGCGGCATCACGCCAAGCATTCGCCGCGAACTCCGCCGCCGCAATACCGTCGAACCGCTGATCGGCCCCATGAAGCAGGATCGGCCATCGCGACCGCAACTGCCTCCTCGGACCCGACGGCGACGCCATCAACGCCCCGCTCGCCGCCGCCGGACACACCCTCAGGCTTCTCCGCTGGTGGCTTGCCCGGCATTTTGCCTTCCTGCTCGCCGCAATGTTGGGAGAAGTCAGACCGCCGGCACCAGGATCGGCCAACGCGGCCGACCGAAATGGGGGGTCTTCACGGGAAGCGTGGTATAGTCATTTAGGTGTCGAAATAATATCCCAGGTGTCAACTGACTCCCGTGCCGCCGCTACAGCTTGACCAGCAGCTTGCCGAAATTCCGTCCGGTCAGGATGCCGGCCAGCGCCTCGGGCGCATTCTCCAGCCCCTGCACCACGTCCTCGCGATAGTGCAGGCTGCCATCCATCACCCAGGGTGAAGCGAGGGCCCGCCATTCCGCGAATCGCTCGGGCTTGTCGGTCACGATCAGCCCCTGGATCAGCACCCGCTGGCGCACCACGAACATCAGATTGGGCCCGGGCGGGGGCTTGGGGCTGTTATATTGCGAGACCATCCCGCACATCACCACCCGCGCGAACGGGTTGAGCCGCGCGAAGATCTCGGCCTGGATCTCTCCGCCCACATTCTCGAAATACACATCGATGCCGGTGGGGCAGGCAGCCTCGATCTCGCCGCCCAGATCCATGGCGCGATGGTCGATGCAGGCATCGAAACCCAGCGTCTCCTGCACATACAGGCCCTTCTCCGGCCCGCCGGCGATGCCCACCACCCGCGCGCCGGCGCGTCTTGCGATCTGGCCGGCAACCGAGCCCACCGCGCCGGAAGCCGCCGAGATCACCACCGTCTCGCCCGAGCGCGGCTGGCCGATATCGGTCATCCCGGAATAGGCGGTGACCCCGGGCATGCCCAGCACACCGAGATAGGTGGACAGCGGCGGTCCCGCCGGATCGAGCTTGACCAGATGCGAGGCCGGACTCAGCGAATGGCTCTGCCAGCCGCGCGAGCCGACCACGAAATCGCCCGGCGCGAAACGCGGATCGGCCGAGACCAGCACCTCACCCACCGACTCGCCGGTCATCACCTCGCCGATCTCGACCGGCGCGGCATAGGACGCGGCCGCGCTTAGCCGGCCGCGCATATAAGGGTCGATCGACAGCCACAGCGTGCGGGTCAGCACCTGCCCGGCGGCGGGTTCGGGCAGCGCATCCTCCACCGTCTCGAAATCGTCGGGATGCGGGGCGCCGGTGGGGCGGCGCCGCAGCACGATCGACCGGCGCGTGGACAGCTTGGCCTCAGTCATGGGCGCGGTCTCCTCGGGGCTTGGGCGATATCGGCACGAAGCCGATATCTACCTGAAAATATTGGGCGTTCTACAGATTCGGGGAAGCCGGCGCGGCCTCGGCCACGGCGTTCGGGCCCGATCCCGGGCCAGGCAGTTGTGGCGGTCCGGGCGGCCGGACCCCTACCCGATCCGCCTGTAAGACTCCGCGAGTCGTTGCTTCCGGGCTCCCCCTCACGCTGTCGTGCGGTTCCTGTCACCCTTTTAAGTAGATTTGATGATGATCAAACGCAAATATAACGATAGATCGTCAGGGCGTCACCGCCGGAGGTACTGAGATGGCCAGGCTGCTCGAAACCGCGCCCCACATCGCCGATATCGCGTTCCAGCTCTCGGAGTTCGATGCCCTCGCCGACCGGCTGGACATGACCGAGACCGAACGCCGCAAGGTGCTCGGCATGACCGTGGCCGCCTGGGCGGTCTGGCGCAGCGGCGTGGCCCGGTTCGAGGGCTTCCCCGCCGGGGATTTCGGGCCGAGCCAGGCGCGCCGGCTGGATTATGCACTCGGTCTGATGCGTCGGGCGGTGAGCAATCTCACCCTCGCGCCCGCTTCGGTCCCCGGGAGGGTACCGGAGCCCGCACCGGTCTAAGCACCGCCGCGCGGCACCGTCGCTGCGCGGAGCCGCCGGGGGCTCCCCCACAGAAGCGTCCCCGAACGCCGCCACGGGAAGCACTGCCAGGGGGAAACCGCCCCAGGGGAAAACCACCCCACGGGAAACCCGCCCCAGAGAGGAACCGCCACAGACTGGTGATTCGCCCGCCGCCGCCCGGCCTCGCGCACGCCGAGGCCTACGGGGCGGATACCCGCGCCCGCTGCCGGCGGATCGACAAGCGCAAGCCCCGCCGGTCAGGCGGCGTCCGCCCGCAGCACCAGCCGCCCGGTCACATGGCCGTCGCGCAGCCGCATCAGCGCGGCATTGTCCTGGGATTGCGGCACTTCGCTGACCGGCAGCGCCGGCACCGACCCGTCCTGGGCCAGCGCCACAAGCGCACGCAGGTCC
>DAICZL010000297.1 GCA_027311165.1 bacterium | reverse complement strand
GTGCCGGAGCGGGGCTCGCCGGCTCCGGCGGCGGGGCTTGTGGTGGGAGCTTCGCTGGTTCCGGTGCCGCCGCCGGCGGCGCCGGAGCAGGGCTTGCCGATGGGGAACTTGCCAACGGGGGGCTCGCCAGCGGGGGGCTCGCCGGCTCCGGCGGCGCCGGCTGCAGGGCCTGCCGGGTCGCGACCGCCACCGGCGCGGTCTCCGGCGGCGGGGCGTGCCCGGACAGCGCCCAGAACGCGCCGCCGGCTGCTGCCGCGAGCAGCAGCGCCGCCGCCGCGACGGGCAGCGCCCGGCTGCGTCGCGGTGGCGGGTCAGACGCCGGCGCGAACCCCGGGGCGGCAGCTTCGGCGGCCGGCTTCGGGGCCGAACGCATCACGGTCGCATCGGCAAGGGCGTCCACCTCACCGTCCGCCGGAGCATCCGGGGGAGCGCCTGGCGCGGCCTCCGCCTGGCGCAGCGCCGCGGCGAAGGCATCGGCGCTGGGGAAGCGGTCTTCCGGCCGGCGGGCCATCGCGCGCTCCACCACCCCATCCAGCGCCGGCGGCACGTTCACCGACAGCTCCGAGGGCTTCGGCGGCCGCGTGGTCAAAGCCTTGTGCATGATCGCCGTCAGATTGCCCTGGAACGGCCGGTCACCGGTCAGCAGCTGGTAGAGCAGCACGCCGGCCGAGTAGATGTCGCTACGGACATCGACCGCCTGGCCCATGAACTGCTCGGGCGACATATAGGCCGGCGTGCCCATCACCGTCCCCACCTGGGTGAGGTTGCTGCTCTCGATCCTGGCGATCCCGAAATCGGCGATCTTCGCCCGCCCCTCGGCGGTCAGGATCACGTTGCCGGGCTTGATGTCGCGATGCACGACGCCGTGGGCATGGCTGAACGCGAGGCCCGCCAGGATGTCCTGCATCAGCCGCAGCGCTTCCGGCACCGCCATGCGCTCATCGGCCTCCAGCGCCGCCTTCAGCGTGCGGCCCTCGACGAACTCCATGACGATATAGGCCAGACCGTCGCTTTCGCCGTAGCGGAACACGCCGACGATATTGGGATGGGCGAGCCGGCCGGCGGCCTGCGCCTCGCGGCGGAAGCGGGCATGGCCCTCCTGCGCCTCGGCATCGTCGGCGGGTGGCAGCGGCACGGCCTTGATCGCGACGCGGCGGGCCAGCGCCGTGTCCCAGCCGTCATACACGACGCCCATGGCGCCCCGGCCCAACGTGCCGCGGATCTCGTACTCGCCGAGGTGGGAGGGCTCGGTCATGCGCACGCAAGGCCAGGACTCACCCCTGGACCCGGCGGGGGCTCGTCCCTCGAACACGTCACCAGGAGGGTCCTTCCCGCATATCCGGTTGCACCGGCCGATCGGCTCTGGGGAGATCGCGGGGAGAACCCTGGCCGTACCTTGCTGTCAGCCACCCGCACCCACCACGGCAAAGGCCGCCCAGTAGAACGGATGGGCGAGCCCTGGATCCCCGATCATCCCGAGCTGCGTCGCCCGCACCGCCGCCGCAAGCGGCACACCGGAGGCGAACCGCCGCAGCGTATCGGCCACCAGGAACGCCGAGGCCTGATCATCGATCGACCAGTGCGTCACCATCAGCCCTCTGGCGCCCGCGAAGAAGAACCCCCGCGCCAGACCGGAGAGGCTTTCTCCGGCGGTGCGCCCGCCCGGCCCGCCGGTATTGCAGGCCGACAGGATCACCATGTCGGCATCGAGATCGAGCCCGATCACCTCGCCGTCGGTGAGCAGCGCGCCGGCAGCATCGCGTGCCCCGGCCGGAGGCGAGGTGACGATGGCGGCCTGATCGAGGCATTTCAGGTCGGTCGGCAGCAGCGCATGGGTCGCGAAGTGCAGGATCCGGAAGCTGCGCAGATCGGCGTGGCGGATCGCCGGCACGGTCAGCGCGGCACCCAGCAGCTGGTCGGACGCCGCCGCTCCGGTCAGCCTCCGGGCCGCGTCCAGCTCGCGCCGGGCGAAGGGCAGCGGCGGCAGGCCGGCGAGCAGACGGGCGCTGTCGGCACAGGCCGGTGCGGGGAAGCTCCGCTCGGCCTGGGCCATCGAGACCGGGCGGAAATCGCCGAAGCCGAACCACGGGCGGGTGGCGCGCGAGCCACCGGCGATCTTGCGCAGGGCCACGAAATTGACCGCTGCCGGCACGTGCGAGACGCTCATCCGGCGGATCAGCCAGGGCGCATCCGTCAGGGCGGCCCCGGCAGGGGGCTCGGTCAGCAGCAGACCGAAAGGCAGCGCGAGCAGCGGCCCGGTGGGCGCGACGATCAGCGCGGTGGTGCCCTCGAGCGCCGAGGCGACCGGACCGAGAACCGCGGCATACAGGGCGGACGCGGCATCCATGTCGAACCGCGGCAGGCCGGTTTCGGCCGGCTCGATGCCGGCGCGCACCCGGCGGATCAGTCCGGTGACGTTCGGCAGGCCCCCGGGCACGCGCCCTGCATGCACCACGCCGTTACGCAGCAGGAAGGTCCAGCCTTCCTCGCCGGCCAGGATCACGGCGGCGAATGCCTCGCCCGGGGCGAGCGCGGCCAGCACGGCCGAGGTTGGCACCACGCGCTGCACCAGCTGGCCGTAATTCGGCGCGGCTTCCTGCAGCGCTGCATCGGCATCGGCCAGCTCGGCCTCGGCCGCGACGATCCGCTTGTCGAGCACGCCGGGATCGCCCGGCGGCACGCTGCCGGGCACGCCGGTGCCGCCGGCGCGCGCGGTCGCCGCGTCGCGTGCGCCATAGAGCGCGGCGAGCGCCTCGGAAGCATCCTGGCGGCGGCGGATCGCCTGTCCCACTTTCGGATCGCGCGCGCCGGCGGCGAGCCGCACCGCCGCCTCGTCGATCTGGCGGCTGGTGATGCTGTCCTGGGCGAGCTGCGCCGTTTCGAACATCTCGCCG
>DAICZL010000292.1 GCA_027311165.1 bacterium | reverse complement strand
CGGCAAGACCCAATCCGGCCAGCTGCTGGCCGGTCCGGCCGGCAGCGGGGCGCCGCCAGGCCGCTCGGTCGCCCGGTCGATGCAGGACGCCGATGCCAGGCTGGCGGCATTGCGCGGCAGCCGCCACGGCATGGGAGCGGTGCCGCTGCTGGTGGCGGTAGGGGCCGGCAGCGCCGAGCTGCAGCACCTGCTCCCCACCCCTGGCAGCGAGGGCGACGATCTCTCGCGCGCGCAGCGCGAGATGGTGCAGGGCGACTGCCGGATTTCGCTTAGCCCGGAAGGGGCGGTGATCAGCTTCGAGGACGGTCTGCTGGCCAGCGACCGCCGACAGACGCGCTGGGCCGAGCTGATCCGGGCACTGTGCACCTCCCGCGGGGACCGGCCGTTCGATGGCATGCTCATCGTGCTGCCGGCCGAGCAGCTGATCGGCCCCGGCCGGCTCAGCGACGACGCGCTGATGGTGCTGGGCGACCGGCTGTACCAGCTGATCTGGATGGCCCAGCGCAGCGGCGGCTGGCGGGTGCCGATCTATCTGGTGCTGAACCGATGCGAGACACTGACCGGCTTCGCCGATTTCGCAGCCGCGCTGGGCCAGCTGCCCTCACAGCCCCAGCGGACGCCGCTGGGCTGGGCGGTGCCCTACGCGCTGGGCAGCACGTTCGAGCGCGGCTGGGTGCACCAGGGCGTCGACGCGCTGGTCGCCAGGCTGTCGATCCTGCAGACCCGCCTGCTGACCGCCCGGAATCCGACCGACATCGCCGAACGGCTGCTGCTGTTTCCCCATGCCGTGGCGGCGCTCGCCGAGCCGCTCTCGGTCCTGCTGACACCGATGCTGCGGCCGAGCGCCTATCACGAGGCGTTCATGTTTCGCGGCTTCTACCTCACCGGACGGGCCGATCCGCCAGCCGGGGACGCCTGGGACCCGAGCACGCAGATGGCCGGCGGCGTGGCGGAGGCCTTCGCCTCACGCCTGCTTGCCGATCGCATGTTCCCCGAACATGTCCTGGCGCTGCCGGCCCAGGGTGCGGCAAGCCGGGCACAGCGGCGCATCCGTATCGCCCAGGCGGCGCTGGTGGTCCTGGTGGTCCTCGGGCTGCTGGGGCTCGGCAAGGTCGAGAGCCAGCGCCAGGCGATCGATACGGTGGGGCCGCTGGTGGCCGAGATCCGCGCCCTCGGCGAGCGGATCGGTGCGGACCCGGCTGCCGGCGCCGCGACGGCCCAGGCGAGCTTCGCCGAAACCCAGGAATTGCTGCGGCTGATGAGCAGCGTGCAGATCGACCGGCTGGAGACAATCTGGGCGCCGCTCTCCTTCGTCACCAATGCCAGCGCCGATGTCGAGGCCGCGATCCGCGCCGGCTACCAGATCGCGGTCATGAGCGTGCTGGCCGACCGGCTCACCAACCACATCCCGGCGCTGCTCGAACCCGCGGAGCCGATGAATGCGGGGACGGGTGCCGAGCGCCTCTCTCCCGCCGCGGGTGCCTCCGCTTCCGGCCCGGACGCCTGCCGGATGGCGGGAGCCGGCACGCCGGGGGATGCGCAGCGCCTGCAGCAGCTCGCCGGCCGCATCGGTCTCTACGCCCGGAGCCTGCAGACCTATCATCAGCTCGGCACCGGCAGGGATTTCGAAGGATTGCGGTCGCTGCTGCAATTCGCCCTCTCGGTCTCCCTGCCGGCCGGGTTCAGCACCAATTACGCCCTGTACGAGGCAGGGCTGCTCGGCGCGGTGCCGCCGCCGCTCGACATGAACCGCATCCAGGCCAGGATCGCCACGATCCTGCGGACGCGCTTCGCCCGCGCGCTCGATGCGGTCTATCCGGCAAGCCCGCTCGGCCGGGCGGTCGATATGCTCAAAAACAGCTCGCGCCCTCCCGATCCGGACCAGCCGGGCGTTCGCCTGGCGCGGATCGGCCTGCTGAAGCAGCAGGATGACGCACTGCACGCGATCCGGACGCAGGCGCCGCTGCCCGATTATGCCTGGCTCGCCGGCGATGTGCCCTTCGCCGCGCCGATCGGCAGCGTGCTCGATCAGCTGAAGGCGCTGTCGGCTCCGCACGGAACCACCGCGCTGACGCCGGTCACGGAGGAGCTGGTCGCGGCGCTCGCCCAGGCGAATGCAGACTGCCTGGCCGGCACGCGCACGGCACTGCTCGGGGCCCGCGCCTTCGGCGATACCACCGTGCTGGCGCTGGATCAGGGCACGGCCACGCTGTCGCCGGCGCTGGCGGCGG
>DAICZL010000290.1 GCA_027311165.1 bacterium | reverse complement strand
GTCGGGGGCTGCGGGGTCGACCATCGCGTGACGCTTGCGTTCCAGTCTGTTCTTGCCAGCGTCAGAGCCGCGCACCCAGCCCGCTTCGGTGTCTTCGCGCTCTGACTGGCAATGACCGCCGCGGTCGGGCTGGGTTCGCGTCCCACCCGTTCGCGGTCCGGCATCACCCGTTGGTGGTCGATGGTCCGCCAAACCCCACTGTCGCGCCGCATGGCGAGGCAGGCACAAACCGTCTGATGCGGTGGGAAGCACGGTGGCGGCATCCGCCAGGGGATGCCGCCGCGCAGCACGGAGACGATCGCGTTGATGATCTCGCGCATCGGCCACGCGGGCGGTTGGCCGGATTGCCGCCGAGGAGGCAGGAGAGGCGCCAGGCTGGCCCATTCCGCGTCCGTCAGGTCACTGGCGAGGCGCAAACCTTTCCGCCCATGCTGCGCGCGGGTGGCCACGGCCCACACCGTGATCCGCCCAACAAGGCTTCGACAACCTGTTGGAATCACGTCGGACCGTGGTCATCCAACCCTTATTCCGCGCGCCGTCTCAGACAGCCTGTCAGGCGGCTTGCCGGAACGCATAGGCATCCATCCGCAGGATGCTGAACTCCGCCGAAGCGTGCAGCCGCTCGGCCTTCGCCCCTTCCCCGGCGGCCCCGAGCGCCACGTAGAGCGGCAGCAGATGCTCCTCGGTCGGGTGCTGGCGCACGGCGTGCGGGGCCTGGCGGCGATAGGTCAGCAGGTCGCAATTGCGCCCTTCGGCCAGGGCGCGGTCGAACCAGTCCGCGAACTCGGTCACATCCGGGGTGCTCGGCGCGTCGATCGCCTGGCCGCGGAACCGGCCGATATCGTGGGTGAAGCTGCCCGAGCCGATCAGCAGCACCTCCTCGGCCAGCAGCGGCGCGAGCGCGCGGCCGAGTTCCAGATGATGCGCCGGGCCGAGATGGCTCTGGATCGACACCTGCACCACCGGGATGTCGGCCGCCGGATAGATCAGGCTCAGCGGCACCCAGGCGCCGTGATCGAGGCCGCGGGCGGTGTCGATCCCGCTCGGCAGACCGGCCGCGCAGAGCAGGTCGCTGACCCGCCGGGCGAGCCCGGGCGCGCCCGGCGCCGGGTAGCGCATCTCGTAGAGCGCCCTCGCGAAGCCGTGGAAATCATGGATCGTCTCGTTCACGCCGACCGCATTCGCCATCGGCCGCTCGGTTTCCCAATGGGCGGAGGCGACCAGGATGGCGCGCGGGCGGGGCAGCGTGGCGCCCAGCCCTTCCAGGAACCGCCGCGCCGGGGTGTCGGTCAGCGGCAGGGTCGGCGCGCCATGGCTCAGGAACAGGCTGGGCAGCATCGTCATCTCCTCGGGGTCAGGCGGTTTGCGGGGAACGCACGGACAGGGCGGGCAGCAGCGTGGGGCCGAGCGCCAGCGCGCCATCGCCCAGCAATGCCTGCACGGCGAGCGCCAGCGCCCAGAAGGCCGGATATTCCCAGCCGCCGCCGGGGGCGGTGAAGAAGAAGCCGTTGGCCGCATGCACGGTGAAGATCGCGCCGAGCAGGATCGGCAGGGTGAGCAGTGCCAGCCAGCGCGTCGCGATGCCCAGGATCAGGCCGACGCCGCCGGCGGCCTCGGCCAGCATGACCAGATAGGCCAGCGGCTCCGGCAGGCCGAGCTTGCCGAAGAAGGCCGCCGTGCCGGCCGGGGTGAACACGAAGAGCTTCAGCCCGACATGGGCCAGAAACAGCACGCCGAGGCCGAGGCGCAGCAGCAGGGCGGCGTAGGGCGCGGTGCGGGTGTCGATCATTGCGGGGTTTCCCTGGATGGGGGCACCGGACGATCCGGCGCCGATGGCCTGTCATGGACCTGCGATGGATGCAGGCGATAGCCCTGATATGGCACGATCGATGTGCGAAAACGCATGGAGGGTCCGATGCTGGACTGGGACGATCTGCGCAGCTTTCTCGCCATCACCCGCCATGGCAGTCTTTCCGCGGCGGCCCGCGCGCTGGGGGTGCAGCAGACCACGATGGGCAGGCGGCTCGCCGCGCTCGAGGCGCGGATCGGGGCGAGGCTTTTGATCCGCACCCCGGCCGGCTATGTGCCCACCCCCGCTGGCGAGGCGGTGCTGGGCAATGTCGAACGGATCGAGGCCGAGACGCTGGCGATCGAGCGGCGCATCGCAGGCAAGGATATCCGCCTGGAAGGCACGGTGCGGCTGACCGCGGTGGAAACCTTCGCGGTGGAGATCCTGATGCCGCTGCTGGGCGGGTTCCGCGCCCTGCATCCGGGGATCGAGATCGAGCTGATCGCCGATTTCCGCACGCTCAGCCTGGAACGGCGGGAGGCCGATGTGGCGGTGCGCATGGCGCGACCGACGGGGCCGGATCTGGCGGTGCGCAAGATCGGCAGGCTCGGCCTCGGGCTGTATGCCGCGGCGGCGTATCTGGCGCGCTGCGGGATGCCCGATTTCGCCGCCGGCGCGGCCGGGCAGTTCGTGGTGCTGAACCCGCCCGAGATGATGACGCGGCCCGATATCGCCTGGCTGGCCGCGATCGCTCCGCGCGCCCGCCCGGCCCTGCGCACCGCGAGCCGCTACGCCCAGCGAGCGGCGGCCGAGGCGGGGATCGGGATCGCCTGCCTGCCGCGCTATCTGACCGAGGGCCGGGCCCTGGTCGCGATCGACCCGCCATCCCCCCCGCCGGAGGGCGAGATCTGGCTGGCCGTGCACGCCGATATCCGTCACACGCCGCGGATCCGCGCCCTCAGCGATTTTCTGGTGCAGGGTCTGCAGAACCGGTCGGGCCAGGGTCCTGCCCGGAGCGTGGGCCCCGCCCCATCCGAACCCTCCGGTGAGGCGCAGGACGCGCCGCCCCGGGCCGATCGCTGACCAGCGCAACCCCTCCCGGCGGCCCCGCCTGCCGCGGCCGGCGCGTGGGAGCGGCCGGGGCGGGGGCGGCGG
>DAICZL010000286.1 GCA_027311165.1 bacterium | reverse complement strand
AGGGGATGGCGGCGGGGGCGCGCGCTCTGGCTTCCGGGGCATCCCGTTTCGGCGGCGCCTGTCGAACAGCAAAGCCGAGGCGCCGCCTCGACCCCGCGAGACGATCCTTCACGCTCCGGCAGTCTGGCACCGGGCGGATCGGGGCAGCGCCCGGTCTTCCAGGCGCCCAGGATCACCATCCCGCCGCCTCAGGCGGGACCCGTCCCGGTCAGGCCGGTAGGGTGTTAGACCGCAATGGCGTCCCGTACGGGATTCGAACCCGTGTTACCAACGTGAAAGGCTGGTGTCCTGGGCCTCTAGACGAACGGGACAGCGGCACGTCGCGTCGGTAGCGGACCCCCGCCCCAGGGTCAAGCCGGGGCCGCGTCGCACAGCATGAAGCCCGCACTTTCCGTGCCGTTCCAGCTCTCGGCCCGCAGATGCCCGGCCAGATGCAGCGCCGTGCCCGGCCGCTCCAGCAGCGCCCGGGCAAGATCGCTCTCGCCGGCGCGGAACAGCAGCGCCTTCAGCCGTGCCCCGCCGCCCTCGCCTTCGACGATGGCGCGGATCGTGCTGCCCTCGCGTCCCAGCCGGTCGGCCCGCACCACCCGGGCGCGGGGCAGCACGAACACCGGCTCCTCGTTACCATTACCGAACGGTGCCAGCCGCCCGACCTGCCGCGCCAGGTCCAGCGTGGCACCCGGCACCGCGAGGCACGCCGCCACCGCCAGATCCGCCGCCCCCGGCAGCGCCAGGGACGCCGCCAGGCGCTGGTCCAGAAACGCCTGGAATTCCGCCAGCCGCTCCTGCGGCAGCGAGAACCCGGCCGCCATCGCATGCCCGCCGCCGGTGGTCAGGATGCCGGCCTGGCGGGCCGCGATCACCGCGGCGCCCAGATCGAGCCCCGGCACCGACCGGCCGGATCCCTTCGCCATCCCGTCCGCCAGCGCGGCGACGCAGGCGGGCCGGTTGAACCGCTCCTTGATACGCCCCGCGACGATGCCCACCACCCCCGGATGCCATTGCGCGCCGCAGACCAGCAGCGCGGCATGGCCGGCTTCTGCCTGCACCGCGGCGTCGCGCAGCGCCGCATCCAGCATCCCGGCCTCGATCTCCTGGCGCTGGCGGTTCACGGCGTCGAGCGTCGCGGCGATCGCGGCGGCCTCCGCCACGTCATCGGTCAGCAGCAGCCGCAGCCCCAGATCAGCCTCGCTGATCCGTCCGGCGGCGTTGATCCGCGGGCCCAGAGCGTAGCCGCAGGTGGCGGCGTTCAGCGGCGCCCGGGCCTGTGCCACCTCCAGCAGCGCGGCGATCCCGGGGCGGGCGCGCCGGCCCATCACCTTCAGCCCCTGGCAGACCAGCGCCCGGTTCAGTCCGGACAGCCGCATCACGTCGCAGACGCTGGCCAGCGCCACCAGATCGAGCATGCCCAGAAGGTCGGGCTCGGGCCGCGTGTCGAAGAAGCCGGACCGACGCAGCACCCGCAGCAGCGCCACCCCGGCCAGGAAGGCGATCGCGGTGGCGCACAGATCGCCCAGCCCGGAACGGTCGTCCGGCCGGTTCGGATTGACCGTGGCCAGCACCGGCGGCGGCGTCTCCGCCACGTGATGGTCGAGCACGATCACATCGGCCCGCCCCTGCACCGCGGCCAGCGCCTCGGCCGCGGCGGTGCCGCAATCGACGCACAGGATCAGCCCGGCGCCGCGGCCGAGCAGATCGCGCAGCGCCGGCGCGTTGGGCCCGTAGCCCTCGGTCAGCCGGTCCGGCACATGGGTCAGCACGGGGCAGCCCAGGCCGCGCAGCAGCCGCGCCATCAGCGCCGCGCTGCAGGCGCCGTCCACGTCGTAATCACCGAACACCGCGACGCACTCGCCCTGCCGCACCGCGGCCGCCAGGCGCGCGGCGGCGATGTCCATGTCGGCCAGCACCGAAGGATCGGGCAGCAGCGCCCGCAGCGTGGGGTCCAGAAAATCCGCGGCCTGGTCGATCCCCACCCCGCGCTGGGCGAGCAGCCGGCCGACGATCTCGGGCAGGTCCAGCCGCTGGGCGATGGCCAGGCCGACCCGCTCCTCCCCGGTCTGCCAGACCCAGCGCCGGCCGCTCAGGCTGCGCGCCACCCCCAGCACGGGCGCGGCGGGCAGGGACGCGGCCGGCGCGGACGAAGCCGGGAAGCCGGCAGGCAGGATTGCGGCCAAAGCGGGCGACGCTGGCAGCGCAAGCGAGGCGGCCAGAAGGGGCGACGCCGGCAGCACGGGCGATGCAAGCGATGCGGGCGATGCGGGTAGCGCAAGCGGGGCGGCCGGCACAGATGCCGCAACCCCCGGGTCCCGCACGGCCGACATGCCGGCAGCCGCCCGGTCCCGCACCGGCGGCGCCACCGTCGCGTCCACGCGGCTCAGGCCGGCGACCAGGTCTTGGTCTTGAAGTTGTGGTGCGCCTCCACGTAGCGCACCGTGCCGGACTTGCTGCGCATCACGATCGAGTGCGTCACCGCCCCCGAGCCCGACCGCCGCACGCCGCGCAGCATGTGCCCGGTGGTGACGCCGGTCGCGGCGAACATCACATCGCCCTTCGCCATCTCTTCGATCGCGTATTTATAGGACGGATCGGTCACCCCCATGGCGCGGGCGCGGGCCAGCTGCGTGTCGTCCTCGAACAGCAGCCGCCCCTGCATCTGCCCGCCCACGCAGCGCAGCGCCGCCGCCGACAATACCCCCTCCGGCGCGCCGCCCGAGCCCATGTAGATGTCCACCCCCGCATCGGGCTGGGCGGTCGCGATAACGCCCGACACATCGCCATCGCCGATCAGCACGATGCGCGCCCCGGCTTCCCGGCAATGCGCGATCAGCCTGGCGTGGCGCTCGCGCTCCAGGATGCAGACCACCAGATCGGCGATCTCGCAGCTTTTGGCGCGCGCCAGATTGCGCAGATTCTCGGCCACCGGCGCGTCCAGATCCACCACGCCGGCGGGCAGATCGCAGCCCACGGCGATCTTGTCCATGTAGATGTCGGGGGCATGCAGGAAATTGCCGCGCTCGGCCATCGCCACCACCGCCATGGCATTGGGCGCGCCCTTGGCGACGATCGTCGTGCCCTCCAGCGGATCGACGGCGATGTCCATCGCCGGGCCGCCCTGGCCGACCTTCTCGCCGATATACAGCATCGGCGCCTCGTCCATCTCGCCCTCGCCGATCACCACGGTGCCGTCGATGGCCATGCTGTCGAAGGCCCGGCGCATGGCTTCCACCGCGGCACCGTCGGCCTCGTTCTTCTGGCCGCGACCCATCAGCTTGGAGGCGGCGAGCGCCGCCGCCTCGGTCACGCGGACCAGTTCGAGAGCGAGATTGCGGTCGGAGTGAACGACCTGGTTGGGCTTGTCCATGGCTTTCTCCGTCAGGGCGGAAAGGCAGACCAGGGCTTCGCCCTGGACCCACCAGGGACCTGAGGTCCCTGGACCCACGTTCGAAAGGAGTCCGAGGTCTGGCCCCTGGGGGGTCCAGGGCGGCGCCCCGGCCTTGCGCTTACCCAGGCTCGATCCGGATCAGCGTCGGCGGCTCCATCACTGCATCCAGCGCCCCGATTCGCGCCAGTGCCGCGCGCATCGCCGCCTCGCGCGTGTCATGCGTCACCAGCACCACCGGCACCGCCTCGCCCGGGCTGCGGCCGCGCTGCAGCATCGATTCCAGCGACACGCCATGGTCGCGCAGCACCGCCGTCACATCGGCGATCACGCCTGGCCGGTCCACCACCATCAGCCGCAGATAGTACGGCCCGACATGCGCCTCCATCGGCACCGACGGCGCATCCGACAGCGCGCCCGACGCCGCGCCCCACACGGGTGTTGCCCGCCCGCGCGCGATATCGACCAGATCGGCCGCCACGGCGGAGGCCGTGGGCCCGGCACCGGCGCCGCGGCCTTCCAGCATCACCCGGCCGACGAAGTCACCCTCGGCCACCACCGCGTTGAACACCCCGTCCACCCGCGCGATCGGCGCCGCCTGCGGTACCATGCAGGGATGCACCCGCGCCTCGATCCCGGCCTCCACCCGCCGGGCGATGCCCAGCAGCTTGATGCGGTAGCCGAGCTCGCTGGCGAAGGCGATGTCCAGCGCCGAGACCGCGCGGATGCCCTCGACATGCACGGCGGCGAAATCCACTTTCCGGCCGAACGCCAGCGCCGCCAGGATCGCCAGCTTGTGGGCGGCGTCGATGCCGTCGATATCGGTCGCGGGATCGGCCTCGGCGTAGCCCAGCTTCTGCGCCTCGGCCAGCACCTCGGCGAATTCCCGCCCGCGCTCGCGCATCACCGTCAGGATGTAGTTGCAGGTGCCGTTCAGGATGCCGGCGACACGGGTGATGCGGTTGCCGGCCAGGCCCTCGCGCAGCAGCTTGATCACCGGGATGCCGCCGGCCACTGCCGCTTCGAAGCCCAGCGCCACGCCGCGCTGTTCCGCCGCGGCCGAGATCGTCGCGCCATGCACCGCCAGCAGCGCCTTGTTGGCGGTCACCACCGGCTTGCCGGCGGCGATCGCTGCCTCCACCAGCGCCAGGGCCACGCCGTCGGCACCGCCGATCAGCTCCACCACCACGTCCACCGACGGATCCGCTGCCAGCGCCACCGGATCGTCGTACCAACGCAATCCGGACAGCGATACGCCCCGATCGCGTGACCGGTCCCGCGCGCTGACCGCCGTCACCGCGATCGGCCGGCCGGCCCTTGCCGCCACCAGGTCCGCATTCTCGCGCAGCAGCCGCAACACCCCGCCGCCGACCGTGCCCAGGCCGGCCAGCGCGACCGAGAGCGGACGGGTCATGAGGAAGCAAGGCCAGGGGCTTTGCCCCGCATGGTCCCTTGGGACCCCACCAGAGCGCGTGGCCCTCCGGGCTGTGTCCGTTTGCAGGGAGAGGACCGTTTGCAGGGAGATGGCCTGGCCAGGTCAGTGCCGCTCGCGCCGTCGCAGCCGCCCCCCTCCCTGCCGACGGGCGGGTTTCCAAAGGCCACCAGCCTTTGGCGGGTCCAGGGCAGAGCCCTGGCCTTGCCTTCCTTCACGCCGCTCACGCCGTCTCCGCCGCCAGCGCCGGCTCGGCCGGGCCGGCGTTGTCATGCAGCAGGAAGCCACGGATGTTGCGCACGGCCTGGCGCAGCCGGTGGGTGTTTTACACCAGCGCGATGCGCACATGGCCATCGCCGTGTTCGCCGAAGCCGATCCCGGGGGCGACCGCCACCCGGGCGCGGGCGAGCAGCAGTTTGCTGAACTCCACGCTGCCCAGATGGGCGAAGCGCGGCGGGATCGGCGCCCAGGCGAACATCGAGCCCTCGGGGCTCGGCATGTCCCAGCCCGAGGCGACCAGCCCGCGCACCAGCACGTCGCGGCGCTCGCGGTAGAGCGTGCGCATCTGCGCCACGCAGTCCTGCGGGCCGGACAGGGCGGCCACCGCGGCCACCTGGATCGGGGTGAAGGCGCCGTAGTCCAGGTAGGATTTCATCCGTGTCAGCGCGGTGATCAGGCGCGGGTTGCCGGCAGCGAAGCCCATCCGCCAGCCGGGCATGGAGTAGGTCTTGGACAGGCTGGTGAATTCCACCGCCACGTCGCGCGCTCCCGGCACCTGCAGGATCGAGGGCGGCACCCTTTCGCCGAAATAGATCTCGGCATAGGCGAGGTCGGACAGGATCCAGATGCCATGGGTGCGGGCGAAGGCCACGATCTCGCGGTAGAAATCCAGATCGGCGAGTTCTGCGGTGGGGTTGGAAGGGAAGTTCACGATCAGCGCGGTGGGCTTGGGGACGGAGTGGCGCACGGCGCGGTCGAGCGCGCGCAGCATCTCCTCGTCCGGCCTGGCCGGAATGCTGCGCACCGAGGCGCCGGCGATGATGAAGCCGAACTGGTGGATGGGGTAGGACGGGTTGGGCACCAGGATGGTATCGCCCGGGCTGGTGATGGCCGCGGCGAGGTTGGCCAGGCCTTCCTTCGAGCCGAGCGTCGCCACCACCTCGGTCTCGGGGTCCAGCTCGACGTCGAAGCGGCGGCGGTAGTAGCCGGCGAGCGCCCGGCGCAGGCCGGGGATGCCCTTGCTGACCGAATAGCGGTGGGTGCGCGGATCGGCCACCGTCTCGATCAGCTTGGCGACGATATGGGCGGGGGTCGGGCTGTCGGGGTTGCCCATGCCGAGATCGATGATGTCCTCGCCCTTGCCGCGCGCCAGCGCCTTGGCCTTGTTCACTTCGGCGAAGACGTAGGGCGGCAGGCGGCGGATGCGATGGAACTCGCCGGCGGGAATCGGCTCTGGGGCGCTGGGCACAGTCGTGGTCCTTGGAACGGAAAAGAAATATCAGTCTAGCAGACGTGCGGCCCCGCCGCGACCACTCGCCTGGGCGTCGAGCTTCATCGCCGTGGCGGGCACCCCGGCGGCGCCCAGCACCGAGGCGATGGCCCGGGCGCGGGCGAGGCCGAGCGCGATCGCCGCCGACTGGGCAGCGGGATCGTCCGATGCCGCTTCGCCGAAGCCGGTCACAGCGATCACGCGGTCGCCGCGCTTGCCGGCCAGGTCGCGCAGTTCGGTGGCCGCCAGGGCGGACGGCACCGCCGCTCCCGGCGGGAACGCCACCGGCAC
>DAICZL010000284.1 GCA_027311165.1 bacterium | reverse complement strand
TGGCGAGGCCGGCATAATCGGAAAACCGCGGCACCGCGCGCGGATCGGGGCGGGAGAGATAGCAGCGCGCCGGGTCGTCATAGGCATCGATCAGCCCGCCCAGGCGCAGCGCGGCTTCGGACGCCGCCGCGGCCACGTGGGCAGCCTCGTTACCGAACAGCGAGATGCACTCGCCTGGATGAAAGCCCCCGGTCAGCCGCCAGTATTCGAGCCTTGCGGTCGGCCGCGCCAGATCCGCGCCGAACGCCCCCTGCTCCGCCATCGCCGCCTCCAGCGGCAGCTGCGGCGCCCGCCCCTGTGCGATGTCGGCCCGGCCGGGCACGCTGCCGGTCTTGTAATCGATGATCGCCAGCGTGGCGTCTTCGCGCAGCTCGATCCGGTCGGCCCGGCCGACCAGGGTGAACGCCCCACCCGGCCGGTCGAGATGCCAGCGTCCGGACGCCTCGGCGCGGATCAGCACCGGCACCGCCTCCAGGCGCCGCTTCGCTTCGGTCGCTGCGACCCAGTCGGCGATGCGGGCGAGCCGTGGCCCCCACCAGGCGAGCAGCGCCTTGCGCGGACCGAGGCGGTTGAGCGCCTGGCGCATCGCGGCGCGCAGCCGTTCGGGCGCGTCGGCGGGCAGATCGGTGCCGTGCTCGGCCAGGAAACGGCTGATCGCGGCATGCACCAGCTCGCCGTAATCGGCCGCCTCGGTCGCTTGATCGAGCGGCTTCAGCGGGCGCAGGCGCAGGATATGGCGCGCATGGATGGCGTAGGGATCGACCAGCCAGGTGCCGATCTCGGTCACGCTCAGCCGGCGCGGGCGCAGCGCGACCGGCGGGCAAGGGCGCGGCGGGGCGACCGGGCGGGGCGGGCCCTCCGGCAGATCGAGCGCGCGCGCCCAGGCGGCGGCCGGATGCTGTGTCAGCGCCAGGCCCTGGCCGTGCAGGCAGGCATCGAGCCGCGCCAGCCAGCGCGCCGGCACGGCGGGGGCGCCGTCGCGCCGCCGCGGGCAGGACAGCACGACGCTGCGCCCGGCGCAGGCGGCGGCGACGAAATCATGCGCCGCCTGGCCGATGATCTCCTCGGGCGAGGCGAGCCCGATTCGCGCCCGCATCGGCCGGCTGAGCCAGGGGCCGGGATCGGTCGCCGGCGGCCAGACGCCCTCGGCCAGACCGCCCAGCACGACCAGATCGGCGCTTTGCAGCCGCGCCTCGATCAGCCCCCAGATGAACACCCGCGGATGCTCCGCCGCTGCCCCCCCGCGCAGCGCCCGGCGGGTCCGCACCACCGAGCCCGCCAGCGCCGCGTCGAGCAGGCCGGGCAGCACCGTCGGGGGCTGGTCGGGCAGCACCGCCAGACTGTCGAGCAATTCACCGAGCAGGCGCGCCAGCGCCTCGCCCTCCTCCTCGGCCCAGAGCCGGTCGGGACCGGGGAGCGTGTCGGTCGCGGCCAGCGCCTCGGCGGCGGCGATCAGCGCGGCGAGCTGGCCGGCAGGCGGCGAGGCGACCGAGGCGGCGA
>DAICZL010000281.1 GCA_027311165.1 bacterium | reverse complement strand
CCACCAGCGCCAGCACCACCACCACGTGCACCAGCGCCGAGCCCGCGGCCCCGCGCCTGAGCTGGCGGTTCATCCGTCTGGCCGTGCGGGTTCAGCTGCGCCCCGGCCGCCCGGATGGGGCCGCCCCCGGCGCCGGTCCGGACGGCGCGGAAGGTGCCGCCCCGGATACTCCCCCTGGGGCTGCCCCCGATGCCGCGCCGGCACCGGCCGGTCCGGCGGCCGGTTGCTGGGCCAGCAGCGCCACCTTGGTGAAGCCGCCCTGGGTGATGGTGCCCATCACTTCCATGATCCGGCCATAGGCGATGCCCTTGTCGCCGCGCACGAAGATCCGCCGCTCGGGGTTCTGCTGAGAGATCGCCTGCAGCTTGGGCACCAGGTCGGCGAGGTCAAGCGCGTTCTCCTGCAGGAACAGCTTGCCCTCGGCATCGATCGAGACGGTCAGCGGCTCGCTGTCGGAATTCAGAGGCTGGGCCGAGGTCTTGGGCAGGTCGACCGGCACGCCGGAGGTCATCAGCGGCGCCGTCACCATGAAGATGATCAGCAGCACCAGCATGACATCGACCAGCGGGGTGACGTTGATCTCGGCCAGCGGCCGGTAGCGTCCACGCCCCCTGCCGCCGCCAGATCCGCCATTGAAGGAAAACGCCACGGTTCAGGCCCTCTCCTCGCTTTGGCGTGACAGGATCGCGCCGAACTCCGAGGCGAAGCCTTCGAGCCGCCCGGCGAAGCGGGACAGATCGGTGCTGAGCTTGTTGTAGGCGAGCACCGCCGGGATCGCCGCGACCAGGCCGATCGCGGTGGCGAACAGCGCCTCGGCGATGCCGGGAGCGACCACGGCAAGGTTGGTATTGTGCATCGCGGCGATCGCCGAGAAGCTGTGCATGATCCCCCAGACGGTGCCGAACAGCCCGATGAACGGCGCGGTCGAGCCGACCGAGGCCAGGAAGATCATCCAGCGTTCCATCCGCTCCATCTCCCGCTGGATGGTGACCCCCATCGCCCGGTCCACCCGCTCGCGCAGCCCCGCTTGGCTGATATCGGCCCCGGCGACCCGGGCCGAGCGGCGCCATTCGCCCATTGCCGCGCCGAACACCGCGGCGATCGGGCTGGACGGTTTGGCGCCTTCCTGCTCGTAGAGCTGGTCGAGGCTGCCGCCCGACCAGAATTTGTCCTCGAACCCGTCCGCCTGGCGGTTGGCCCTGCGCAGCGAGGTGACCTTCTCGAACACGATCGCCCAGACCCAGACGCTGGCCAGGAGCAGGCACAGCATGGTGAGCTTCACGACGATATCGGCCTGCATGAACAGGCCCCACAGCGACAGATCACCGCCCGCTGTGCCAAGATTGACTGCGTCTACCGCCCGGTCCACGTGATCTTCTCCACCTGCCGAAACCCTGCCGCCCGCGCCGTGACGACGGCCGCGGTTATTCTTGCCGTCCGTCCGCCACCAGCGCACCGAAGGCCGCCCGCCAGCGCGGCGGAATCCGTGCCGGCCGCCCGTCGGGGATCCGCACGCAGGCGAGGCCGATGCCGATCTCGACCAGCGCCCGCCCGGCGCCATCCGGCCCGTCCGCCAGCCGGATGCTCTGCCGTAGCACCGCCGAAGCCCCGCCCACCTGCCGGGTCTCGGTCAGGATGACAAGCGATTCGTCGATCCGGGCAGGGGAGAGATAGTCCAGTTCGACGCGCCGCACCATGAACATCAGGCCGAATTCCGTCACCAGATCGGCATGCGGCACACCGAGCGCGCGCATCGCCTCGGTGCGGGCCCGCTCGGCGAAGCGCAGATAATTCGCGTGATAGACGACGCCGCCGGCATCCGTGTCCTCATAATAGACCCGCAACACGTAGCGGTGCCGATGCGGCGAGATCATGGCCGGAGGAGTACGGATCATCCATCTTTCCCGCAAACGCCGCCTCGGTGGCCGGCGCGCAAGCCGGATGGGCGATTTTGCGGCGCCTGGCAACCCTTCGCTGTCGGGTGAGACGCCTGGCCAAAGCGCTCCGCCCCATCGATATCGGCCAGGGACCTGAGACCCCGCCTCCCCCGGAGGCGTATCCCCGGCCAGACGGATCTGCGACCCTGGCGGGTTACAAAGTCAGAGCCCCTGGCCTTGCCGGGTCGTCCATCGGTCTCGCTTCCATCGCACGGAATCCTGCCGGGGGGCCGTTGGACCGAGGCCTCGCACCCGCTTCGGCAGTGAGATGCTGCGTTGCAGCGAATTGATGTTGCGCCGCGTCATGAACGGGCCGAGGCTCTGATTTCACCGCCCGATGAGCCGCGCCGATGCCCTGGTCCCTGATCGCCCTCGCCGTCGCCGCCTTCGGCATCGGCACCACCGAATTCGTGATCATGGGTCTGCTGCCCGATCTGTCGCGCGATCTCGGGGTCAGCATTCCGGCCAGCGGCATGCTGGTTTCGGGATATGCGCTGGGGGTGACCTTCGGGGCGCCGCTGGTTGCCATGGCCACCTCCGGACTGCCGCGCAAGACGACCTTGCTCGGGCTGATGGGGGTGTTCGTGCTGGGCAACATGGCCTGCGCCCTGGCACCGAGCTACACGCTGCTGATGCTGGCCCGGGTCCTGACGGCGCTGTGCCATGGCGCGTTTTTCGGTATCGGCTCGGTGGTGGCGGCGGGGCTGGTGCCGGCACGGCAGCGCTCACGCGCGATTGCGCTGATGTTCTCCGGTCTGACGCTCGCCAACGTGCTGGGGGTGCCGTTCGGCACCGCGCTCGGCCAGGCGGCCGGCTGGCGGGCGACGTTCTGGGCGATCGTGCCGATCGGCCTCGCCGCCGCCCTCGCTATCGCCTGGAAGGTACCCGCGCCGCCGACCGGGCCGCGGCCGCGGCTGATCGCCGAATGGGCGGCGCTGGCCCGCCCGCAGGTGCTGCTGGCGATGGGCATGAGCGTGCTGGCCTCGGCCAGCCTGTTCAGCGTGTTCACCTACATCACCCCGATACTGGAAGTCGTGACGGCGCTGTCGCCGCACGCCGTCACCCTGGTGCTGCTGGTGTTCGGCGTGGGGATCACCATCGGCAATCTGCTGGGCGGAAGGCTGGCCGACTGGCGGATGCTGCCGGCGCTGATCGGCGCGCTGGCCGCGCTCGCGGTGATACTGACCGGCTTCGCCTGGACCAGCCATTCGCCGGTGCTCGCGGTGATCACCGTGCTGCTGTGGGGCGTGGCGGGTTTCGCGCCGGGCCCCTCGCTGCAGGCCCGCGTAGTGGACCAGGCGTCCGAGGCGCCCAATCTGGCGGCGACACTGAACCAGAGCGCCTTCAACCTCGGCAATGCCTCCGGCGCCTGGATCGGCGGCGCGGCGCTGACCGCGGGGCTCGCCTACGATACCCTGCCGCTGGTCGGGGCGGGCGTGGCCCTTGTGGCGCTGGTTGTGGCCGTGGTCAGCCTGGCGCTGGATCGGCAGGAAGGGGGGGGCGGGGCGGTGCGGTCGGAAGCCTAGCGTGAGAGCGGACCGTCTGGGACCGTCTGATCCCGGACGGGAGGGTGCAGTTGCGCGGGAGAGCCCGTCTTCGGAGAAGACGACCCGAGCGAAGCCGCTGGAGCAAGATCGGAGCAGGTTGACTTCAACCGCGGTGAAATGACGGCCCGGAACAACGATCTAAAGCAACATCCGATCAGATGGTATCATCTGATCGGATAAAGTTACTCGGCAAAACAATAAGCAAGAGCGGTGGCCGATCGTCTATTTCCGCCGAGTCTATCCGCTGACCTGTCTGATCCACGGATAGCCGCAGAGGGAACGTAAACTCGCCGGGTCGAGTTGGCGCCAAGCGTGGCAGACGGCATCGACGATGGCGGCGTAGTCGTCGAGCACCCTGTGCGAGAGGTGGCGTTCGCGCAGGTAGAGCCAGACCCGTTCGACGGGGTTCAGTTCCGGCGAACAGGGCGGCAGGCGCAGCAAGGTCACGTTGGCGGGGATGACGAGATCGTGGCTGGTGTGCCAGCCGGCGCCGTCGAGCACCATGACGGCGTGCTCGTCGTCAGCAAGGGTAGCCGAGAAACGTTGCAGGAACTCGTTCATCGCCGTGGTCGAGACAGCGGGCGGCACCAGGCAGAAATCCCGGCCGGTGATCGGTTCGACGGCGGCGAAGACATAGGCGAAGCCGTGGCGCTGATCGACCGGCCCGCTCGGCCGC
>DAICZL010000271.1 GCA_027311165.1 bacterium | reverse complement strand
CGGGCCAGCCCCCGAGGCCGGGCCAGCCCCCAAGGCCGGGCCAGCCCCCGAGGCCGGGCCAGCCGCCAAGACCGGGCTAGCCGCCAAGACCGGCGCAAGCGGGCAGCAACCCGATCGCCGCGGCCAGCGCGTCCTCGACCGGCAGATCGGTCATCGCCGGGCCGCGCGCGAGCGCCACCGCGGTGCGCCGCCCGGCGGGGGCGTATTCGGCGGCAGGGGTCGGCCCGAACAGGCCCAGCGTCGGGGTTCCGGCAGCGGCGGCCAGGTGCATCAGGCCGGAATCATTGCCGATGAACACCGCGCAGCGAGCGAGGCAGGCGGCGGCCTCGGGCAGGCTCAGCGCGCCGCACAGATCGATCGCCCCCGGCAGTTCCGCCAGCAGCGGGGCGGCGAGGGCACGCTCCTGATCGCCCGGGCCACCGAACACCGCCGCCCGCGCGCCCGCCAGCCGGCCGTCCCGGGCGAGCAGGCGGAACAGTGCGGCGAAGCGCTCGGCGGGCCAGACCTTGCCCGACCAGTTGGCGGTGGGGGCGAGCGCGATCACCGGGCCGCCTGGCGGCAGCAGCCGCGCGGCCTTGGCCCGGTCTTCCGGCCCGGTCCAGGCGACCGGCAGCGGCGGCGGGTGCAGCCCCAGCAGCGCGGCGAGCTGCTGGGTCTTGTGCCCCGGCGATTTGCGCATGATCGCCCGGGCCCGGGTCGGCACCAGATAGGACAGGGCGGAGGCGCGGATATCGACCACCAGATCCCAGCGGGTGAAGGCGGTCTGCCGCCACAGGCCGAGCCAGTGCCGGCCGAAGCGCTGCTTCTCGAAGCCGATCACCCGCGCCCGGCCGGGCATGCTGGCGAACAGGTCCTGCGCCACCGGGCCGCAGGCGACGGTGATCCTTGCCCCGGGATGGGCGGCGATCAGATGGGCCAGCAATCCGGTGGACAGGATGGCATCGCCGATGCGGTTGGAGGTGACGAACAGGATGCGCATCGCCGGGGGATAGCATGGCGGCGGAGGGCGCGCGAAGTCCGCCACCTGCCCCGGCAATGACCGGCGGGACCGCCCGCGCGACCGCCCGGCCGGTCCCACTCAGGACGGCAGGTCCAGCACCGTCCGGGCCAGGATGTTGCGCTGGATCTCGTTGGTGCCGCCGTAGATCGAACTGGCGCGGGCCTGGATGAACAGCCCGCCGGGATGGAGGTCGTGATTGCCCGCGATCGGGTCGAGCAGCCCGCCCTGGGCACCGGCGATGTCGAGCATCGTCTCGGTGATCCGCTGGAACAGCTCGCTCTGCCAGATCTTCAGCATCGACACCTCGGCGCCAGCGCCTCGCCCCGGCGCAGTTTCTCGGCGAAGGTCGCATACAGCGCCTGATGGTCGGCGAGATCGAGCCGCAGCCGGACATAGCGGTCCTGGAAGGCCGGATCCTCGCGGCAGCCGACATGCTGGGCGAGCAGGCGCAGCCGCGACAGCGCATAGGCGGACTGGCGCGGCGAGCCCAGGAAAATGCGCTCGAAGCCCAGCAGCGCCTTGGCCATGGTCCAGCCCTGGTTGATCTCGCCCACCAGATTGGCCTTCGGCACGCGCACATCCTGGAAGAAGGTCTCGCAGAACTCGTCGTGCAGGTCGATCGAGACGATCGGGCGGACGGTGATCCCCGGACTGTCCATCGGCACCAGCAGGAAGCTGATGCCGTTCTGCTTCTTGGCGGTCCGGTCGGTGCGCACGAGCAGGAAGATCCAGTTCGCATCGCCGGCCAGCGTGGTCCAGGTCTTCTGGCCGTTGATCACCCAGTGATCGCCGTCGGCGACCGCGGTGGTGCCCAGGCTCGCGAGGTCCGAGCCGGCATTGGGCTCGCTATAGCCCTGGCACCAGACATGCTCGCCCGAGAGGATGCGCGGCAGGAAGAAACGCTGCTAGGCCGGGGTGCCGTGGCGGATCAGCAGCGGCCCGACCATGACCACGCCGTGGTCGTTGGTGCGGGCGCAGCCATGGCGTTCCAGCTCCTCGATCATGATCAGCTGCCGGCCGGGCGAGAGGCCCATCCCGCCATGCTCGCGCGGCCAGCCCGGGGCGAGCCAGCCGCGCGCGGCCAGTTTCAGATACCAGACCCGGTTTTCCGACCAGTGCAGGCGCTTCGGCGGATCGCGCAGCTCGGGCGGATAATTCGCCGCGATCCAGCCGCGCACCACGGCGCGGAAGCCGGCATCGTCGAGCGCGTCGAGCTCCTCCGCTGTCGGCGCCGCCGCTTCGGTCGGACCAGCCGCTTCGTTCCGATCAGCCGCTTCGCTCCGATCAGCCGCTGGGCGTTTCTGGGTCATCGGCGTGTCTGGTCCTTCCCGAGGGTCAGAGCGTCAGCGCAAGCCGGGCCTGCGAAAGGCTCGCCGCGCGCATCACCGGGCCGGTCCGATCGGTGCCCGGGGGGCATGGGTTCGCCGGCGCTCAGCTGCCGGTGAAGACCGCGGGCCGGCGGGCGCGGAAGGCGGCCTTGCCGGACGCGTGGTCGGCGGTGAGGAACAGCGCCGCCTGCAGATCGCGCTCGCGTCCGAGCGCGGCCTCCAGCCCCTCGGCCAGCATCCGCCGGGTCAGGGCGACCGAGAGCGGCGCCGCCTCGGCCAGCCGTGCCGCGCGCGCGCAGGCCGCCGCCAGCGCGCCGCCCGCCTCCACCAGATGATCGATCAGCCCGGCCTCTGCCGCCGCATCGGCCGCCATCGGCTCGTCATAGAGCAGGAGCTGCCGGGCCCGCCCCATGCCGACCCGCGCCGGCAGGGTGTGCAGCAGGCCGAGATCGGGCAGCAGGCCGATGCGGCCGAAGCCGGCCATGAAGCGCGCGTCCGCCCCGGCCAGGATGGTGT
>DAICZL010000268.1 GCA_027311165.1 bacterium | reverse complement strand
GAACAGGCCCCTTCGGTCGGCATGGGTGGCGAGTACGGTGCCGTTGCCGGGCAGCGCGAGGCCCAGCGCCTCGGCCAGGCAGTTCATCGAATTGGCGGTAAACATCCCCGAGCAGGACCCGCAGGTGGGGCAGGCCGAGCGCTCGATCACCGCCACATCGGCCTCGCTCACCCGTTCATCGGCGGCGACCACCATCGCGTCCACCAGATCGAGCGCGCGGGCCTT
Organism: bacterium; assembly: GCA_027311165.1. Taxonomy (GTDB): domain Bacteria; phylum Pseudomonadota; class Alphaproteobacteria; order Acetobacterales; family Acetobacteraceae; genus DAICZL01. The sequence goes on along the minus strand of DAICZL010000268.1, from coordinate 1,690 downwards.
GCCGGCGATCGTCACCTTGCCGGCCTCCATCGGCCCGCCGGAGACGAACACCGCCGGGATGTTGAGCCGCAGCGCCGCCATCAGCATCCCCGGCGTGATCTTGTCGCAGTTGGAGATGCAGACCATCGCATCGGCGCAATGGGCGTTGACCATGTACTCCACGCTGTCGGCGATCAGCTCCCGCGAGGGCAGGCTGTACAGCATGCCGTCATGGCCCATGGCGATGCCGTCATCGACGGCGATCGTGTTGAACTCCTTCGCGACACCGCCCGATGCCTCGATCTCGCGCGCGACCAGCTGGCCGAGATCCTTCAGATGCACGTGGCCGGGGACAAACTGGGTGAAGGAATTGACCACGGCGATGATCGGCTTGCCGAAATCGGCGTCGGTCATGCCGGTGGCACGCCACAGGCCGCGCGCGCCGGCCATGTTGCGGCCATGGGTGGTGGTGCGGGAACGATAGGTCGGCATCGGTCTACTTCTGTGCTGTGTGAAAGAGAAAAGCCAAGGCCCAGAGCTGTGCCCGATCTGACAGACGATCGGCCACCGCTCTTACTCTCTGTTTTACCGAGCAACTTTATCCGATCCGATGAGTCCATCTGATCGGATGTTGCTCCAGTGTCCCGATTCCGAAGTTCGCAGGATTGAAATGCGTTCGGAATCGGGAAACTAGCTCTTTGTTTTCAGTGGCCTGCTTATCCCCGAAGGTCGCAGGATTGAAATGCGTTCGGAACCGGGACACCAGCTCTTTGTTTTCAGTGGCCTACTTATCCCCGAAGTTCGCGCTGAAGAACCGCGAACTTCTGGGGCATGACACCAGGCCCCCGATCTCCCCCGGGGAACAGGCTGGGCCTCAGGCCCCGTTCGCTGGGGAGGGAGCCTCCGGGGGGTGCCGGGTGCCATCGGGCCGTGAGGGATTGCCGCTCCCTGATGGGTCCCGATGGGACCTGGGGGCAAAGCCCTGAACTGCTGACACCTCCCGCACGCTCAGTCCGGGCTCAGCCGGGTGAGCCCCTCCGGCCCGGCGATGATCGCGAGCCCGGCGCGGGCGATGAACAGCCCGGTCTCGATCACCCCGACGATCCGCCGGATCGCGATGTCGAGGGCGGCGGGATCGGCGATCGTGCCGAAGCCGCAATCGAGGATCGGGTTGCCGCCATCGGTCAGGAACACCGTGCCCGGCGCGCTCTCCCGGCGGCTGACACGCGCGCCCAGCGCCGCCAGTTGCGCGGCGGTCGCCTGCCAGCCGAAATCCGCCACCTCCACCGGCACCGGGCAGCACGCGCCCAGCCGGTCCACGAGCTTGCTGGCATCGGCGACGATCACCAGCCTGGCGGAGGCGGCGGCGACGATCTTCTCGCGCAGCAGCGCTCCGCCCAGGCCCTTGATCAGGTTCAGGCTGCCGCGTTCGACCTCGTCGGCCCCGTCGATGGTCAGGTCGATCCGCTGGTGACGGGCGAAATCCGACAGCGGGATGCCGCCCGCCCGGGCCTGCGCGGCGCTGCGTTCGGAGGTCGGGATGGCCTCGATGCGCAGCCCCTCGCGCACCCGGCGGATCAGCGCCTCGATCGCGAAGGTGGCGGTGGAGCCGGTGCCCAGCCCGACCACCATGCCGTCGCCGACCAGTGCCGCCGCCGCCTCGGCCTCGGCGCGCTTCATCTCGGCCTGCGGATCGGGGCTCATCCGGCGG
>DAICZL010000266.1 GCA_027311165.1 bacterium | reverse complement strand
CATTGCGCCCCGCCCCCCCCGCCGGTAACGTATTGGCGCACAAGGAGGCGATCAGATGGACATGACCGGGGAGCGGCAGATACCCGCGCCGCGCCAGAAAGTGTGGGCCGCGCTGAACGACCCGAGGTGCTCAAGGCCTGCATTCCCGGCTGCGAGAGCCTGACCAGGCTGTCGGAGCATGAGCTGCAGGCCGCGGCCTCGGTGAAGATCGGCCCGATCGCGGCGCGGTTCACCGGCAAGGTGCAGCTTTCCGACCTCGATCCGCCGAACGGCTACACGATCAGCGGCGAGGGCCAGGGGGGCGTCGCCGGCTTCGCCAAGGGGGGGGCCAAGGTGCATCTGGCCGATGCCCCCGGCGGGACGAAGCTCAGCTACGACGTGAAGGCGCAGGTGGGCGGCAAGATCGCCCAGCTGGGCGCGAGGCTGATCGATGCCTCGGCCAAGCAGATGGCCGACGCGTTCTTCGACCGCTTCACCGCCAGCCTGACCGAAGGCGATGGCGTGGCGGCGGCCGGCGCGGCGCCGGCGGTCAGCATGCTCGATCTGATCCCGCGCGAGGTTCTGGGCATCTCGCTCGGCACCTGGGTCGGGATCGTGATCTTCCTCGCGATCTTCGTCGTGCTGTTCGGAAGCTATCTGTAGTGGCGGGGTCGTAGTGGCGGCGCTGCCCGGCTCGGTCACTGAAACCGCGGCGCTGCTGGCCGACCACGGCTACATCGCCGACCGGGAGCTGGCGACCACGGTGCATCTGGCGCTGGCGATGCGCCGGCCGCTGTTCCTGGAAGGCGAGCCCGGCACCGGCAAGACCGAGATCGCCAAGGTGCTGGCCGCGGGGCTCGACCGGCGGCTGGTGCGGCTGCAGTGCTATGACGGGCTGGATCTCGCGGCGGCGGCGTATGAGTGGGATCACGCGAGGCAGCTGGTGGCGATCAGGCTGGCCGAGGCCGCCGGCGAGACCGATCGGGGCCTGCTGGCGCGCGACATTTATGCGCGTGAATTCCTGCAGGCGCGGCCGCTGCTCTCGGCGATCGATCCCGATCTGCCGCCCGCGGTGCTGCTGATCGACGAGCTCGATCGCGCCGACGAGCCGTTCGAGGCGTTCCTGCTGGAGCTGCTGGCGGATTTCCAGATGACCGTGCCGGAATACGGCACGATCCGCGCGGCGAGCCCGCCGGTGGTGGTGCTGACCTCCAACCGCACGCGTGAGGTGCATGACGCGATCCGCCGGCGCTGTCTGTATCACTGGGTCGGCTATCCCGACGCGGCGCGGGAGCGGGCGATCCTGGCCGCCAAGGCGCCCGGCGTGGCCGAGCGTCTGTCGGCGCAGGTGGTGGCCTTCGTGCAGAAGCTGCGCGCGCAGGACCTGTTCAAGCTGCCCGGCGTCGCCGAGACGATCGACTGGGCCTATGCCCTGTCCTATCTCGACCAGCATGAACTGGCCCCCGCCGCGGTGGACGACACGTTGGGCGTGCTGCTGAAATATCAGGATGATATCGCCAAGATCAGGGGCGCCGAAGCAGCCCGCCTGCTGGCCGAATCCGCCGTGGACGCCGCATGACCCGCGCGCCGTGCGGCTCGCCAAGGGGTGTTGCCCCGCGTTTTCGTCGCAGGGCAGCGCACCAGGGAATGCGGGTCCAGGGAGCGGTGCCCCCTGGCGGGTCGAGGGCAGATCCCTTACCGTGCTCGGCGTTCGTGCCTCATCGGCGGAGCCCGGGAAGCCCCACGTGACCGCCCGCCTGGCCGCCAATGTGATGCATTTCGCCAGGCTGTTGCGCCGGGCGGGTCTGCCGGTCGGCCCTGCCGAGACCATCGCCGCCCAGCAGGCACTGGAACTGATCGATCTCGGCGATCGCGGCCAGGCGCGCAGTGCGCTGCGCACCGCGATGGTCCATCGCCACGAGCACCAGGAGGTGTTCGACCAGGCCTTCACCCTGTTCTGGCGCGATCCCACGGCGGCGAAGCAGGCCGCGGCGATGGCGCTGCTCGAGGGTGGCAAGCAGAAGCCCCCCGAACGCGCACCGCCGGCCAGCCGGCGGGTCGCCGAGGCCTTCGCCGCGCCGCGCGAGCGCAAGCCCCAGGCCGGGGACGAGCCGCCCCGCTTCGATGCCGTGCTGACCACCAGCGATCAGGAGCGGCTTCAGAAGATGGATTTCGAGGCGATGGGGGCTGCGGAGATCTCGGCCGCCAAGGCCGAGATCCGCCGGCTGCGCCTGCAGCTCGATCTGCGCCGCACCCGCCGCACGCGGTCCGACCCGGCCGGCCCGGCGATGGATCTGCGCGGCACCATCCGCGCCAGCCTGCGCCAGGGCGGCGAGATCCTGGAGATCGCGCGCCGGCGGCGGCAGACGCGCCCGCCGCCTCTGGTGGTGCTGTGCGACATTTCCGGGTCGATGTCGCGCTATGCGCAGATCCTGCTACACTTCCTGCACGCGGTCGCGAACGACCGCGACCGCGTGTCGGTGTTCCTGTTCGGCACCAGGCTGTCCAACATCACCCGCCAGCTGCGCCATCGCGATCCCGAAGTGGCGTTCCAGATGGTGGCGCACGTGGTGCCCGACTGGTCGGGCGGCACCCGCATCGGCGAGACCCTGGCCGAGTTCAACCGGGTCTGGGGGCGGCGGGTACTCGGCCAGGGCGCGGTGGTGCTGCTGGTGACCGACGGGCTGGACCGCGACGGGGCCAAGGGCCTGGCCGAGAGCATGGACCGGCTGCACCGGTCCTGCTCGCGGCTGGTCTGGCTCAACCCGCTGTTGCGCTGGGACGGGTTCGAACCAAGATCCCAGGGGATCAGGGCGATGCTGCCCTATGTCGACGAGTTCCGTCCGGTGCATAATCTGGCCAGCCTGCGCGGGCTGGTGGAGCTGCTCTCCCGCCCCGCCGGTCCGCGCGGCGGGATGGCGGGCGGTGTCTCCCCGAGGGGGATCATCGCCGGGGCCTCGCTGGCGGGTGGGTAGAGCGGCGGCCCGAGGGATGCAGGCTGGCCGGTGCCCTCCTGCGCCCGTCACGGAAGCCGGGACAGCATCGCGTGCGGGATCAGAAGCCGGAAGGAACATCGCATGACCGAAGCCGAAGACGTGCTGGCGCTGGCCGCGCAGTGGCGGAGCGAGGGCGAACTCGTGGCGATCGCGACCGTGACCGAGACCTGGGGCAGTTCGCCGCGCCCCGCCGGCAGCCAGATGGCGGTGACCCGATCGGGTCGCATGGCCGGTTCGGTCTCCGGCGGCTGCATCGAGGGCGCGGTGGCGGAAGCGGCGCTGGCCAGCATCGCCTCCGGCACGCCGCAATTGCTGGATTTCGGCGTCACCAATGAACGCGCCTGGGAGGTGGGGCTGGCCTGCGGCGGCAAGGTCAAGGTGTTCGTCGAGGCGCTGGCATGACCCCTGCCACGCTGGCCGCGCTGACCGCGGCGCGGACCGCCAAGCGTGCCGTGGTGCTGGCCACCCGCCTGCCCTCGGGCGAGCAGAGGCTGCTGCCCGACCCGGCGACGCCGGCCGCGCTGAACGCCGCCGCCGGCACGGCGCTGGCCACTGAAACCAGCGCCACGGTCGTGCTGGACGGGCAGCACTGGTTCCTGCACGCCTTCAACCCGCCGCCGCGCCTGGTGGTGGTGGGGGCGGTGCATATCGCCCAGGCGCTGGTGCCGATGGCGGCCGGGCTCGGCTTCGGCGTGGTGGTGGTGGATCCGCGCCGCTCCTTCGCCACCAGCGAGCGCTTTCCCGGGGTGGAGGTCTCGACCGACTGGCCGGACGAGGCGATGGCGGCGCTGGCGCGCGACCAGCGCACCGCGGTGGTGACGCTGACCCACGATCCCAAGCTCGACGATCCGGCACTCGACCGGGCGCTGCGGTCGGAGGCGTATTTCATCGGCGCGCTGGGCTCGCGCAAGACCCATGCGGCGCGGCTGGCGCGGCTGCGCGAGCTCGGCCATGACGAGGCGGCGCTGGCGCGCATCCACGGCCCGGTGGGTCTCGACATCGCGGCGGTGACCGCGCCGGAGATCGCGGTGTCGATCCTGGCTCAGCTGGTCGCGGCGCGGCGGGGCGCGGCGATCGCGCGGAAGCCGGCGGCGTGATCTTCGGCACGCTGCCGCTCGATCAGGCGGAGGGTGCGATCCTGGCGCATTCGGTGCGGCTGCCGGGGCGGATGATCCGCAAGGGCACGCTGCTGGCCACCGCCACCCTCGCGGTGCTGCGCGAAGCGGGCCTGGTCGAGGTGGTGGCGGCGCGGCTGGAGCCGGGGGAAGTCGGCGAGGATGAGAGCGCGGCCCGGCTTGCCGCCCCGCTCGCCGCCCCGTCCATCACCGCCAGCCGGGCCGGCACCGGCCGGGTCAACCTGATCGCCGGCGCGGCCGGGCTGCTGCGGCTGGACGCGGCGCGGATCGACCGGCTGAACGCGGTCGATCCGGCGCTGACCGTCGCGACCCTGCCTGATTACGCGGTGGTGGCGGCGCGCGAGATGGTGGCGACGGTCAAGGTGATCCCCTTCGCGGTGCCAGGCGCGGCGCTGGCGGCGGCCGAGGCCGAGGCGCGGCAGGGCGGCAGCCCGTTCCGCCTGCACGCCTTCCGCCCCCGCGTGGTCGGCCTGGTGCTGACCGAGTTGCCGGGGCTGAAGGACAGCGTGATCGAGGGTACCATCGCGGCGACGGCGGCGCGCGTGGCCGGGCTGGGCGGGCGGCTGCTGGCGCCGCTGCGCTGCGCCCATGACGCGGCGGCGATCGCCCTGGCGCTCGGGTCGCTGCTGGCGCAGGGGGCGGATCTGCTGCTGATCGCCGGCGCCTCGGCGGTGGTGGACCGGCGCGATGTCGGCCCGGCCGGCATCGTCCGCGCGGGCGGGGAGATCCTGCATTTCGGCATGCCGGTCGATCCCGGCAACCTGATCTGCCTGGGGCGGATCCGGCGGCCGGGGCCCCAGGATCGTGCGGGTGTGGGGGATGCCGGTGCGGGGAACGGTGGCGTGGCGAGCGGCGGCGGGGAGGACGGCGTGCCGGCGCTGGTACTGCCAGGCTGCGCGCGCAGCACCAAGCAGAACGGCATCGACTGGGTGC
>DAICZL010000256.1 GCA_027311165.1 bacterium | reverse complement strand
CCGCCGGGGCGTGGGTGCTGGGCACGCATGCGGTGCGGGCGGAGTGGGTTCTGGGGGATGGTGCGAGGCTGTCGATCCTGGTCAATCTCGGCGCCGATGCGGTGGCACTGGACGGTGCGCCACCGATGCCCCAGGGCCGGCGGCTGTTCGCGACCGCGCCGGGCGCGATCGCCCGAGGCCGGCTCGCTGGCCATGCGGCGGTGGTGCTGCTGGCGGCCTGAGGGTGAGGCGGGGATTTCGGTCGCGGCCCGGACGTCACAGCCCTCCGGCCCTGGCTTCCCCCCCAGGCGGCCTGCGCACCAGCCACTTCCCCAGGCCCTGACGGACTGCGCCGGCGCGCAGGACCGGGCGCCCGATCGCCTCGATGTCAGTGCGGCGCGGGGGCGCTCATCCGCGCGCGTTCAGCCGATCTGCTCCAGCGTGCTGTCGCACAGATCGTTCCAGCTCCTGGCGTAATCCACCCAGCCCTCATGCTCGGACAGATGCCTGAAGGTGACGTTGATGAACTCCTTGAGCTCGCTCACCCGGGTCCGCGCCGAGCGCTGCAATCCGACGCGTTCCTCGCGCTGCTCTTGCGTCTTCGCCTTGTCCTTCTGCTTGCCGAGGGCATCCAGCGTGGTGATCGCGGCCTTCAGCTTCGGGGTCATGCCGGTATCGGCATCGACGATGATGCCGTTGGCGACGGCCTGCTTCTTCACCTGGTCCCAGTCCTTCATCACCCAGGCCACGGCCCCGGGGCTGAATTCGCCAGCGGGCGCGGCCTTGCCGGCGGCATCGCCCTTGAGGGTCGGATCGGCCAGCAACGCGCGGATGCGATCGAGCTGGCGGGCGAGGTAGAGGGACATGAGGTCGTTGTCCCTGAACCCGCGATCGCCCAGCGCCGCGTTCACCGCGGCGGCGAGCTTGCCAAGCGCGGTCACGGCCTCCCCGGCGGCTGGACGGATCTTCTGGTAGTCCTTCGCCGCGCGCTTGGCGTCGAGGGTGTCGCCCGCCTTCAGACAGGCCGCGATCGCCTTCGAGATGCCGGAGCTGAGCTTGGCGTTCGCCAGCACGCAGCCGGAATCGGTCGCCCGCCGATAGACGTCTTCCCACTCGGCGACGGTCCACTCGGCGCCGGTGGGCCTGGGCTCGGGCGCGAATTTGCGCTGCTTCTGGACATTGCCCTTGGCCATCTGCTCGCTATCGGCGTAGGCGGCGATCGCGAGCACATAGGCTTTGAGCCGTTCGGCCGCGGCCCGCTGGCCGCGCAGGAATTCCGCGGTGGCGAGCATCAGCCTGCCTGCCGCCTCCCGGTAGGCGAGTTCAGCGGCCAGGGTTTTCTGCGGGTCCGTCGCGTTCTGTTCGATCTGCTTTGCCATCTTGGCGAGCGTATCGAGCGCATCGGTGATCCGATCGCCCTGGCCGCGCTGGGCGGCGCCGCCGTCGCAGGCGCTTTTGTAGTAGGTCTTCCAGGCCTCGGCAGAGACATCGGTCGGCGGGCTGGGCGCGCCGGGCCAGGGATCGGACAGTTCCTGGTCCAGCGCCCGCAACCGCCCGGCGGTCGCGGCACGGATCCGCTCCAGGGCGCCGGTCATCGAC
>DAICZL010000250.1 GCA_027311165.1 bacterium | reverse complement strand
CCGAGGGACTGCCGGGTCCCAATGGGCCATGGGGTCAAAGCCCTGGCCTGCCTTTTCGCAAGTGCGCCGCGTCCCCTCGCCCGCCCGCTACGCCACCAGATTGCCCGGTCGGCGCCCGGCGAGCACTGCATCGATCCCGTCCAGCGCCAGGTACCCCATGGCATCGCGGGTCTCGGTGGTGGCACTGCCCAGATGCGGCAGCAGGAACACGTTCTCCTGGCTGCGATAGGCCGGGGTGAGGTTCGGCTCGCCATCGAACACATCCAGCCCGGCGGCGGCGACCTGCCCGCTGTTCAGTGCGGCGATCAGCGCGGCATCGTCGATCAGCGCGCCGCGCGCGGCGTTCGCCACCACCGCGCCGCGCGGCAGCATCGCGATCCGTTCCGCGTTCAGCCAGTGATAGGTGGAGCCGCCGCCCGGCGCATTCAGCGACAGCACGTCGCAGACCGCGAGGAAGCTCGCATCGGTCTCGTGGAACGTCGCGCCCAGTTCCAGCTCCGCCGGCAGCCTGGCCTGGTCGCGGTAATGCACCGTCATGCCGAAGGCCCGCGCCATGCGCGCCACCTCGCGCCCGATCCGCCCCATGCCGAAGATGCCCAGCCGCTTGCCCGAGACCTGGGTGCCCAGCAGCTGGGTCGGCGCCCAGCCCTGCCACTTGCCCGAGCGCACCAGCCGCTCGCCCTCCCCGGCGCGGCGGGCGGCGGCCAGGATCAGCAGCATCGCGGTCTCGGCGGTGGCGACCGACAGCACGTCGGGCGTATTGCACACCGCGATGCCGCGTGCCTTCGCCGCGTCCACCGCGACATGGTCGAAACCCACGCTGAAGGTCGCGATCACCTTCACGCTCGCGGGCAGCGCGGCGATCGTCTCGGCGGTGAGCGGTTCGGCCGGGCTGCACAGAATGGCGGCCGCGCCGGCTGCGCGCTCCAGCACCTCCGCCTGGCTCAGCTTGCGGTCTTCCTCGTTCAGCCTGGCGTCATAGTCGCGCGCCGCGCGCGCCTCCACCGCCGGGGGCAGACGGCGGGTGATCATCAGGATGGGCTTGCTCATCGCGGTGTCCTCAATGCCAAAGCGGGTCGATCGGGTCGCGGCCGGCGCAGACCGCGGCCGCGTTGTCGAGTGCGCGGAAGCCCATGGCGTTCCGCGTCTCGATGGTGGCGCTGCCCATGTGCGGCGCCAGAAACAGGGTGGGCAGGTCGCGCAGCCGCAGGTCGTAATCGGGCTCGGAGGCGAACACATCCAGCCCGGCGGCGAACAGATGACCGCTGGCGAGCGCGCCGATCAGCGCGTCCTCGTCCACCAGCGCCCCGCGCGCCGCGTTGACGAACACCGCCCCGCGCGGGAGCAGCGCGAAGGTCTCGGCGTTCATGATCCGGCTGGTCTGCGGCCCCGCCGGGGCATGCAGGGTCAGGATGTCGCAGCGCGGCAGCAGGGCGCGGAACTCCGCCACGTATTCGGCGCCATGTTCGCGGTCCGGCGGCAGGCGGGAGCGGTTGCAGTAGAGAACCCGCATGCCGAAGCCGCGCGCCCGTGCCGCCACCGCCTGGCCGATCCGGCCCATGCCCAGGATGCCCAGCGTCTTGCCGCTGACCCGCAGACCCAGCGCATCGCCCAGCCCGTAGCGCTGCCGCCAGCCCGACTGCATGATCGCGCCATATTCCCGCGCCCGGCGGCTGGCCGCCAGGATCAGCAGGAAGGTGAAATCGGCGGTGCATTCGGTCAGCACCCCCGGGGTGTTGGTCGCGGCGATGCCCCGCGCCTGGGCCGCCGCCACGTCGATATGATCGTAGCCGACGCTGCTGGTCGCGATGATCCGCACCGAGGCGGGCAGCCGCCCGATCACCTCGGCGGTCATCTTCTGCGCCGAGGTCACCACCACCGCCTGCGCCTGGTGATCGCCGGCCGCCTGCAGCAGCGCGGAGATGGTCATGTCCTGGTCCTCGGCGATCCGTGCGTCGAATTCGGCGCGGGCACGCGCCGCGACCGCGGCGGGAACGCCGCAGGCAACGATCAGGCGGGGGGGCATGGCGTTCCTTCCTCGAGAGTGCGCCATGATGGACAAGGGTTGGGTTTCGGGGAAGGGGCAGGAAGGTAAAGCCAGAGGGCTCTCGACTCCCGCTGGGGCCTTGGCCCAAGACCCCTTTCGCTGGAGGCCCCCCCAGAGAATGCGGGTCCGGTGGCAGGCGCCTCGCCTTCCAGGCGATTGCCCGCCCCGCCCGGCCGGCGCACGATCGGTCCGTGCACCCGAACCTGACCCCCGACCTGGCACTCGCCGATCGCCTGTTCGCCGCCCTGCGCGCCCGCGGTTTCGACGGCGTCGGCATCACTCGCCCCGCCTATGGGCCTGGCGAGCAGGCCGCCCACGATCTCTGCCGGGCCGAGGCCGAAGCTCTTGGGCTGGAGATCGCGACGGACCCGGCCGGCAACCTGCTGATGACCCTGCCCGGCACCGACCGCGCCGCGCCCCGGCTGCTGCTGGGCAGTCATCTCGACTCCGTGGCCCAGGGCGGGGAATTCGACGGCGCCGCCGGCGTGCTGGCCGGGCTCGCGGTGCTGGGCGGGTTGGTGCGGGCGGGATTCGCGCCGCGCGCCGATATCACCGTGCTCGCGATCCGCGCAGAAGAGGCCGGCGCCTGGTTCCCCACCAGCTATCCCGGCAGCCGCGCGGCGCTGGGCCGACTGCCGGAGGAGGCGCTGGCCGTGCCCCGGCTCGATACCGGGCGCAGCCTCGCCGCGCATATGCGCGAAGCCGGCTTCGACCCCGACGCGGTGCGGGCCGGGGCGCATCTGCTGCCGCCCGAGGGCATCGCGGCCTATCTGGAACTGCACATCGAACAGGGCCCGGTGCTGGACAGCCAGGAGATCCCGCTCGGCATCGTCACCGGCATTCCCGGCTCGCGCCGGCTGCGGGCGGGGCGGGTGCTGGCGCTGCTGTGGGCGCGGTGCTGCCGCCTGTCATGGGCGCGGTCGGCAAGGTAGGCGGCACCGTGGGGCGCATCGTGGACGCCATGATGATTC
>DAICZL010000249.1 GCA_027311165.1 bacterium | reverse complement strand
ACACCGAGGCGCGGCTGCGGGCGCTCAAGATCGGGCTGCTGCTGATGTCGGGCCTCGCCCTGCTGGCGATCCTTCCCGCCGGGCGGCTGCCGGGCTACGTGCCCGGGCGGGTGCCCGACCCCGCGCCCGCGCCGCCGCCGGGCCTGGGAAGCGCCCCGGCGCGGGCCACCGGCTGACTCCGGCCTTGGCGCGGGGCAGCGAGGTTGATGGCCGTGCCGGCGGGCGCTGAACGCCAGCCGGCGGAGGGTTTTCCGCCCGCCTCCCGCGGCGCGCGGTGAGCGGCATCACGATCACCTTCGTGGCGGTCGCCGCCATGGTGGTGCTGTTCGCGACCAACCTGGTGCCGGCGGCGGTGGCCGCGCTCGGTGCCGCATTGGTGCTCTACGCCTCCGGCGTGCTCACCATCGATCAGGCGCTGGCCGGGTTCGGCGATCCCACGGTGCTGTTCATCGGCGCGCTGTTCGTGGTCAGTGCGAGCCTCGATGCGTCCGGCGTGACCGCCTGGGTGGGCCGTCTGCTGACCCGCCATGCCGGGCAGAGCGCGCGCCGGCTGCTGCTGCTGACCATGCTGCTGGCCTCGATCCTCGCCGCGCTGATCGGGGTCAGCGGTGCGGTCTCCGCGCTGCTGCCGGTGGTGATCCTCGCTGCCGTCCGCACCGGACGTTCGCCGTCGCAGTTGCTGATGCCGCTCGCCTTCGCCACCCACGCCGGCTCCATGCTGGTGCTGACCGGCAGCCTGGTGAACGTGCTGATCTCGAACGCGAAGCGGGAACTCGGCCTGCCCGGTCTCGGCTTCTTCGATCTGACGGTGATCGGGCTGCCGCTGCTCGCCGGCACGATCGCGATCGTGCTGCTGCTGGGCGACCGGCTGGTACCGCGGCGCACCGGCCGGGCCATACCCGAGGATTTCAGCCGCCACTCCGGCACGCTGGTCGCGCAATACGGACTGTTCGACGATCTGTCCTGGCTCGAGGTTCCCTACGGTTCGCCGCTGATCGGCACGAAGCGGGCGACGCTGGAACTCGGCAACGATCCGACGCTCGGCATCATCGCCCTCCGCTCCGCGCAGGACGGACCCGAGCCGGTCGATCGCGTGGTGCTGGTCGGCGACATCCTGGTGCTGCGCGGCGAGGCGGCGGCGATCGAGCGCTTCGCCACGGAGCACCGGCTGATCCGCCGGCAGACCGGCAGACCGGCGGAGGTCGGCCAGGCGCTGTTCAACCCTACCTCCGGCTTCGCCGAGGTGGTGATCCCGCCCCGCTCGCGGCAGATCGGCCAGGCGATGTTCCCCGGCATGATCACGCCGAACGGCGATCTGATGGTGCTGGCCCTGCAGCGTCGTGGCGAAAGCCTGGGACCGAGCCCCACCGTGCTTGCCGCCGGGGATACGCTGCTGCTGCAGGGCGACTGGGCGGCGCTGGAGGCGCTGGTCCGCGACCCGGACGTGCTGGTGGTGGACAACCCCGATCTGGTGCGCCGCCAGACGGTCGCCTTCGGCGGCGCCGGGCGGATCGCCATTGCCGTGCTTGCGGTCATGGTGCTGCTGCTCGCCACCGGAGCGGTGCCCCGGGTGGTGGCGGGGCTGGGGGCGGCCTGCGTGCTGCTGGCGCTGCGCGTCCTGACCATCGAGCAGGCCTATCGGGCGATCAATTGGACCGCGCTGATCATCATCGCCTCGCTGATGTCGCTTGCGATCGCGATGGAGCAGACCGGGGCGGCGCAGGCGATGGCCAGGGCCCTCGTCGATCTGGTCGGCAACGCGCGCCCCCATGCCCTGCTGGCCGCGCTGTTCGTCCTGACCGCGCTGCTCTGCCAGTTGATCAGCAGCACCGCGACGGCGCTGATCGTCATCCCCGTCGCGCTTTCGGCCTCCGGCACGATCGGGGTTTCGCCACGCGCCGCGCTGGTGAGCGTGGCCGTGGCGGCGGCGGCGTGTTTCCTGAGCCCGCTGGCCGCCTCCGTCAATCTGATGATCCAGGGACCTGGCGGATATCGTTTCGGCGATTACTGGAAGCTCGGTTCGGTGCTGATGGTCTGGTTCTTCCTGATCGGGGTGTATTTGGTGCCGGTGTTCTGGCCGGTGTGATCTGCCCCCTCGCTCGCTGACCCGCGGCCTGCGGTCTCTGCGGCTGGCCGGCCCG
>DAICZL010000244.1 GCA_027311165.1 bacterium | reverse complement strand
GCGCCTCCGCTGGTGTTCGATCAGCCACGCAACATAGCACATCCCCCGTGGGCTTCCACCGCCTTGCCGCCGGCAGCGGCATCCCCCGCCGACGGGAAGCGGCCGGGCCCCAAAGGCATCAGCAGGGGCATCAGCCGGGGGATGGCGCCCGGGGAATGACCCGGAGCGGCGGGGCCCTCCGCACCCGGGGCGCGGGCGCCGCCCGGCCCGGCCGTTCCCGCATCCCGGCGCCCTCACGGCCGCAACGGGCCGGATGGCGCCGCAGGCGCTGCCCCATCCGCACGACCCGCGCAGGATCCGAAGGATCGGCCAGGTCGCGAAGGCTTCCAGCCGCTCGGGGATCGGCGCGACCGCTCGGATGTCCGGCCGCGACACGGCGCCGTTCGGTGAACCGCCATCGGCCGCCAGGAGAGGGGGTCATCTCCCGAACAGAGCGTCCGTGTCGGCCATCGTAGCGATCCGACGGAGTCGCGGTCATCTCCGTCAGCAGGGGAGTCGATCGCCAGAGGACGCAGCGTTCGACCGCCCGGCGCCGTGGATCGGCCACGCACCCGTCCGCGCGAACCGCCAGTCGCGACGGGGCAGCGAACCGCGCGGTCGGTGGCCGTCGAGCGGACCGGGCGCCGCGCCGTCGGACAGGGCGAGGCACCGAAAATTCACCCGCGCTCCGCCGCGATGGAAGGTGGGACCCGCAGTCCCGCCCCACAGCGAAAGGGGTCTCGGGCCAAGGCCGCAGCTTGAGCCCCCAAGGGGGGACGCAGGGCGAGCCCTGCGGCATTGCCTCGTCCCTTATCGGGGCCGAGATGTTCGATCAGCGTTACGGGACGCAGGGCGAGCCCTGCGGCATTGCCTCATCCCGGCGCCGGTCCGGCGCCCGGCCCCTGGACGCTCGCCCCTGGGCGCCCGGCCCCTGGCGGAGCCGGGACTTCCCGGCGCGCTGGGCCGGTGCCGATCCCGGGTCGTCCATCTGGGCCGGGTCGTCCATCGGGTGACGGTCCGGGGCCACCACCCGGCGGCGCTATGCCGCGGTCGAGGCGAGCTTCTCCCCCGGCGTCCTGACCGTCAGCGCAATATGGGGCGGCACCGCGAGTGGCTGCGCGGCGGCGTCGCGCAACAGGAAATGGCCATCGCGCGCAAGGAAGCCGCAGCGCGGCCACAGGTCGCGGCAGAGCAGGTTGGCCGGCGTCTCGACCAGCGCCGCCGTCACCTCGGCATGGCCGCGCTGCACCAGCTGCGCCAACAGGCCGGCGATGGCCGCGATCTCGACCTCCAGCCCGACCACCCGGCAGCTCATCACGAACTGCTCGATGGCGCCGCCGGCCACCGCCAGCACCCCGACCAGCCCGTAGGAGGCATGGCGGTCGTCCACCCGCAGGGTCCAGAAACGGCCGCCACCGGCCAGGAACGCGGCGCAGTCCTGCGGGCCGCGGCGCTGTCCGGTCGTGTTGAACTGGTTGGTCTTGTTGATCAGTTCCAGCACCCGCGCGGCATCGGGGTGATCCATGCCGGCCAGTTCGCAGAGCTGCACGCGGACACCGAGCGAGGTCAGGAATTCCTCGCGCGTCATCTGCCTGCGGCTGTTCTCCCGCCGGATCTGCGCCTGCACCATCCCGGTGCGGGAAGCCGATTCGGCGGTGATGGCCGCAAGCTGCGTCTCGGGCGACCACAGCAGGATGCGCCGCCACAGATAGGGGTTGGCGCCCAGCACCCGCAATTCGGGGAACGCCGCCTGCACCGAGGCACGCTCCACCGGGTTGTCGTCGATGAACAGCACGCTGCGCGGCAGCAGGTTCACCTCGGCCAGGATTTCCTCGATATTCTCGGCCTTCGGCCTCCAGTTGATCCGCCGCACCGCGAAATCCTCGAAGCTCAGCATGTCGCCATACATCTGCCGCAGCAGCTCGGCCGCCCGCGCCTCGTCGTTCTTCGAGACGATGCCCAGCAGCACGCCGCGCCGCTTCAGCACCAGCAGCGCCTCGACGAAGCCCAGCGGCCAGCCCTCGCGCAGCACCTGCTCGATTTCGGCCGCCTCGGCCAGCACGCCGCGCCACAGCGTGTCGTCGAGATCGATCAGCACCAGCTTCACCATGTCGGTCTGGCGCAGCGTCCGGTACAGCGCCAGCACCTCGCGCAGCGCCGCCTGCACGAAGCCGAACGTGCGCTGGGGATAGAGTTCGGTCATGCGCGCCGGCGTCTCGATCCGCGCCTGGTCGTTCTCCCAGTCCATGTCGCCGAGCGCGGCCCCGTGGCTGGTCAACCAGGCGACATCGTCCTGCAGATAGCGCCGGCCGTAGGTCGCGGCGATCTCGTTGAGGTCGACCAGATGGGCATTGGCGAAACGCTGCAGTTCCTGCGCCAGCGCCTCGTTCAGCCGCTCGATGAAATGCACCATGTTGCGCAGATCGTAGCGCGGCAGCAGCCGTCCCATCGGGTTCTGCTGCGGCTGGAGGAAGGTGCAGACGAAGGTCGGGATCCCGTGCGCGCGGTTCCAGCGCAGCGCGCCGTCGAGGAAGGCCGCCAGCCGCTCGCGCGTGTCCTCGAACAGGCGGACATACGCTTCCGGCTGGTCATAGGGCAGGCGCATATGCGCCCGCTCCGGCAGCAGCGCGCGCAGCGGGATCTGCAGCAGGTGGAAATCGTACTCCGCGACGGGATGCGGCGGATCGGGCGGCAGCGCGGGGACGTTGTAGATCAGGACATAATCGGTCTGGCAGGGCTGGATCACGCCGCTGAAGATCTCCGGCCAGGAGGCGGTCAGGCAGGAGCCCATGAACAGCACCCGGCGCAGCGGTGCCTGGCTGACGGCGAGATCGGTCGGGCAGCGATACACCAGGTCGGCGACGGGCTCGGCCTGGCTCGCCGCCATCCTCTGGCCGGAACTGCCCTCCGCCGCGGCTGCGGGCGGGATCGGCACATCGGCGATGCGGGCCGCCGCGGCTGCGGGCGCGACCGGCTCATCGGTGATGCGGGCCACCGCGGCTGCGGGCGGGATCGGCGCATCGGCGATGCGGGCCACCGGGATCGACGCGCCGCGCGATCCGAAGCGCCATTTCAGCTTCATGCGATGCGGCCCCGACAGTTTCGGAAGCGGTCATGCGTCC
>DAICZL010000238.1 GCA_027311165.1 bacterium | reverse complement strand
GTGCGCGAGGACGCGATCACCCTGTACGGCTTCGCCGACCCGGCCGAGCGGGAATGGTTCCGGCTGCTGACCACGGTGCAGGGGGTGGGGGCCAAGGTCGCGCTGAACATCCTCTCGGCGCTGTCGCCGCGCGACCTGGTCTCGGCCATCGCCGCCGGCGACCGCGCCAGCCTGACGCGCGCCGCTGGCGTGGGC
Source organism: bacterium (assembly GCA_027311165.1). Lineage (GTDB taxonomy): Bacteria > Pseudomonadota > Alphaproteobacteria > Acetobacterales > Acetobacteraceae > DAICZL01. The sequence goes on along the minus strand of DAICZL010000238.1, from coordinate 7,512 downwards.
GCCAAGCTCGCGGTGCGGCTGCTGACCGAACTGCGCGAGCGCGCTGGCGCCATGCCCGTCACCGGCACTGCCCTGATCACAGCGCCGGCGCCGCGCGGCGGCCCGGTCGAGGACGCCATCTCCGCCCTGGTCAATCTCGGCTATCGCCGGCCGGACGCGGCCAGCGCCGTCGCCCGCATCGCCGAGCGCCTGGGCGAGGCGGCCACGCTGGACGCGCTGATCCGCGACGGGCTGAAGGACCTCGCCCGATGATCGAGCCGGACCGCACCGTCTCGCCCGCGCGCGGGGAGACCGATGCCGCCGAGGCCAGCCTGCGGCCGCAGACCCTGCGCGAATTCATCGGCCAGCAGGCCAGCCGGGAAAATCTGCGGGTGTTCATCGCGGCGGCCAGCGGGCGTGGCGAGGCGCTGGACCACGTGCTGCTGCACGGTCCCCCGGGCCTGGGCAAGACCACGCTGGCGCAGATCGTCGCCCGCGAACTCGGCGTGGGGTTCCGCGCCACCTCGGGCCCGGTGATCCAGCGCGCCGGCGACCTGGCGGCGATCCTGACCAATCTGCAGCCGCGCGATGTGCTGTTCATCGACGAGATCCACCGGCTGCAGCCGGCCATCGAGGAGGTGCTGTATCCCGCGATGGAGGATTTCCAGCTCGACCTGATCATCGGCGAGGGTCCGGCGGCGCGCAGTGTGCGGATCGATCTGTCGCCCTTCACCCTGGTCGGCGCCACCACCCGCGCGGGGCTGCTGGCGACGCCCCTGCGCGACCGGTTCGGCATCCCGCTGCGCCTCGTGTTCTACACCCCGGCCGAGCTCGAGCTGATCGTCGCGCGCGGGGCGGAGAAGCTCGGGTTCCGGCTCACGGCAGACGGGGCGGCGGAGATTGCCCGGCGTTCCCGCGGCACGCCCCGCATCGCCGGGCGGCTGCTGCGCCGGGTGCGCGACATCGCCGCCGTCGAGGGCTCGGATCCGGTGGACCGGCTTGTGGCCGATGCGGCGCTGGTGCGGCTGGAGGTGGACCGGATCGGGCTGGACGCGATGGACCGGCGCTATCTGCGGCGCATCGCCGAGCACCATGCCGGCGGCCCGGTGGGGGTGGAGACGCTGGCCGCGGCGCTGGCCGAGGCGCGCGATACGCTGGAAGACGTGATCGAGCCCTATCTGATCCAGGAAGGGCTGATCCTGCGCACCAGCCGCGGGCGGATGCTGGGCGAGCCGGGCTGGCGGCATCTGGGGCTCGCCCCGCCGGCCGCCGGCGGCCAGGCGCTGCTCGATCTGGGCGGGAACGAAACGGAGGCCTAGCGCGGTCGCCGATCTGATGGTCGATAGGCCACCGCTTTTGCTCCTTGTTTTGCCGGGCAAGTTTATCCGATCGGATGATTCGGATGTTGCCGTGGCGCCAACCGGGGCCAGCGAAGTGCCGCTGCACAGAAGGAAGGCGAGGCCTCAAGCCCCCTGGCCTCTGGACATGCGCTGGGGGGGCGGCCCCTGTGCGCGGGACCCCATGGGCGGGGGGAGTACCCCGCGGATCGATCCTGGGCCGCCAAGCCTGGCCTGGGCCGCCAACCCTGGCGCGGCTGTGTCCCCCTGCGCCCCCACCGGCGCCACGGATGAGTCATCAAGACATCACGCGAACGCATCAGTGCGGCACGTTATGGAGGGTCCGCCTGGCGCCTATGCCATGCGGTCTCAACAAAACGGGAAATCCTGAACCATGCGCATGACCCTGCCCGCCCTGCGCGGCGCATTGCTCGCCTCCACCTTCCTTGCCGCCGCTGCTCTCCAGCCGGCCGCCGCCCAGGCCCCCGCGATGCCCACCACCGCGCCGGGCTTCACCGCGTCGGTCTTCACCACCGGCACCGAAGGCATGAGCCATCCGGATTCGCTGGCTCTGGTCGGCCATCATCTGTGGATCGCCTATGGCAACACCGCCGCCCCTGACGGGTCTTCGGGCTACAGCAACATCGTCGAATACACGATGACCGGGCGGATGGTGCGCGTGCTGACCGTGGGCGGGCACAACGACGGCATGCGGCTCGATCCGCGCACCGGCATGATCTGGGCGGTGCAGAACGAGGATGGATCGCCGAATCTCGTGATGATCGATCCGATGACCGGCGCGCAGAGCGCCCCGAGCCCGCTGCCGGCGGTCAATGGCGGCGGCGACGACGACATCTCCTTCCTCGGCGAGGACACGTTCATCAGCGCCTCCAACCCGGCGCTCAACACCTCCGGCATCAACACCAGCCCGGCGATCATCCGCGTGACCCGTTCGGGCGGCGCCTATGTCGCCGAGAGCCTGCTGCAGGGCGATGCCCCGGCCGTGAACGTGCTGACCGGCCAGCCGGTGACGCTGAACCTGACCGATCCGGACTCGATGATCGTGACGCCCGAGGGCGACCTGCTGCTCGACGACCAGGGCGACGCGCAGCTGATTCTGGTGCACATGATGAACGGCAAGGCCGAGCGCGTGCTGCAGATTCCGCTCGCCGGAGGCGTTCAGGTGGACGACACCGCCTATGCCACCGCCAGCGCCGGCGAGCTGTTCGTCTCCGATACCGGAGCCAACACGGTGTACCGGGTGAAGAGCAGCATGTTCCACCAGAACCGGCCGTATTCGGTCTCGACCGGGGTGCCGGCCACGTCGACCACGCCGGCGATCCCGGCCTATGTCGGTCATCTCGATCTGCAGACCGGTATGCTGACCCCGATCGTGAACGGGCTCGTCAACCCGCACGGCATGGTGTTCCGCCCGACCGGCGGCTGATCGCCACCGCTCGAAGCGATCTGCAACGGTCGCTCCGGGCGGAGGACTGCGTGCCGATAGCGATGTGCCAGGCTGGCAGTGGCCGGCCTGGCACAGGTCTGACCGGCGGGCTGGCACGGCCGGTGAACCTGCACCCATGGCCGCCCCCGCGACCACAGGCTTGCGCCTCCGGGGCCTGGGCGTCTCGCGCCAGCGCCGTCCGCAAGGTTCCCGTCCACCTCGCCCGACGCTGCAAAAAGAAGAGAGCGGACCTTGCGGTCCGCTCCCCCTGTCTCGTCGTGGTGGCAGGTGCGATCAGAAATCCATGTCGCCCATGCCGCCCATGCCGCCCATGCCGCCGCCCGGCGGGCCACCGGCGCCGCCCTTCTTCTCCGGCCGCTCCGCCACCATCGCCTCGGTGGTGACCAGCAGGCCGGCGACCGAGGCCGCGTCCTGCAGCGCCGAGCGCACGACCTTGGTCGGGTCGATGATGCCGGCCTTGACCATGTCCTTGAACTCGCCGGTCTGGGCGTCGAAGCCCCAGTTGTACTCGTCCTTGTCGAGCACCTTGCCGGCGATCACCGCGCCGTCCTCGCCGGCATTCTCGGCGATCTGGCGCAGCGGCGCCTGCACCGCCTTGCGGACGATGTCCATGCCGAAGCGCTGGTCGTCGTTGTCGGCCTTCAGCTTGGCCAGGATCAGGCTGGCGCGGGCGAGCGCGACACCGCCGCCCGGCACGATGCCTTCCTCGACCGCGGCGCGGGTCGCGTGCAGCGCGTCATCGACGCGGTCCTTGCGCTCCTTCACCTCGATCTCGGTCGAGCCGCCGACGCGGATCACGGCCACGCCGCCGGCGAGCTTGGCCAGCCGCTCCTGAAGCTTCTCGCGGTCGTAGTCCGAGGTGGTCTCCTCGATCTGCGCGCGGATCTGGTTGCAGCGGCCGGTGATGTCGGCCTTCTTGCCGGCACCCTCGACGATCGTGGTGTTCTCCTTCTCGATCAGGACCTTCTTGGCCTTGCCGAGCATGGCGAGCGTCACGTTCTCGAGCTTGATGCCGAGGTCTTCGCTGATCACCTGGCCACCGGTCAGGATCGCGATGTCCTCGAGCATCGCCTTGCGGCGGTCACCGAAGCCCGGTGCCTTCACCGCGGCGACCTTCAGCCCGCCGCGCAGCTTGTTCACCACCAGGGTGGCGAGCGCCTCGCCCTCGACATCCTCGGCGATGATGATCAGCGGCCGGCCCGACTGCACGACGCTTTCCAGCAGCGGCAGCAGCGGCTGCAGGCCGGACAGCTTCTTCTCGTGGATCAGGATGTAGGGCTGCTCGAGATCGGCGACCATCTTCTCCGCGTTGGTGATGAAATACGGAGAGACGTAGCCGCGGTCGAACTGCATGCCCTCGACGACATCGAGCTCGGTCTGGATGCCCTTGGCTTCCTCGACCGTGATCACGCCCTCGTTGCCGACCTTCTGCATGGCTTCCGAGATCATCTTGCCGATCTCGATTTCGCCATTGGCGGCGATCTGGCCCACCTGGGCGGTCTCGCCCGGGGTGGTGATCTTGCGGGAGTGCTTCTTCAGATCCTCGACCACCGCGGTCACGGCCTTGTCGATGCCGCGGCGCAGATCCATCGGGTTCATGCCGGCGGCCACCGCCTTGGCGCCCTCGCGGACGATCGCCTGGGCGAGCACGGTCGCGGTGGTGGTGCCGTCACCGGCGATGTCGTTGGTCTTCGAGGCCACTTCGCGCACCATCTGCGCGCCCATGTTCTCGAACTTGTCGGCCAGCTCGATCTCCTTGGCGACGGTCACGCCGTCCTTGGTGATCCGCGGCGCACCGAAGCTCTTGTCGAGCACGACGTTGCGGCCCTTGGGCCCCAGCGTCACCTTCACCGCATCGGCAAGGATATCGACGCCGCGCAGCATGCGCGCGCGGGCATCGGCGCCGAAACGAACGTCTTTGGCAGCCATGTGCTTCTATTCCCTATTCTCGGTTCAGTACGAAGAAGACCCGACGATGCGGGGCAGTCAGGCGGCCTTCTTCTTGGCGTGGCCACCCTCGATGATGCCCATGATGTCGCTCTCCTTCATGATCAGGAGTTCCTCGCCATCGATCTTGACCTCGGTGCCGGACCACTTGCCGAACAGGATGTGGTCACCCGCCTTCACGTCGAGGGCGACGACCTGGCCCTGCTCGTTACGCGCCCCGGGGCCGGCGGCGATGACCTCGCCCTCCATCGGCTTTTCCTTGGCGGTGTCGGGGATGATGATGCCGCCCGCGGTCTTCTCTTCGGCGTTCAGCCGACGGACCACGACCCGGTCATGCAGGGGACGGAACTTCATTCGGATCGCTCCTGGATGGTGCCGGCCAATCCGGCCGGCGGGTTGTTAGCACTCTCCAAGCGAGAGTGCCAGAGCATCTAGGCCCCGCGCGGGGCAGAGTCAAGGCTTCCGGCAGCACTCCCGCAACTGGAGTGCCAACGCGTTGAAACAGCATGATTTTTTTGTTGCAGACGAGGGGGGCGGGCATGGCATGATCCAGCTTCCGCCGATGCAAAAGGCGGAGGAGGAGGAAAGGCGGCACGGCCTGGACCGGCAGGCAGCATGACGTGAAGGAGGGCAGGATGGGCCTGGGTTTGCCAGATGACGGATCAGCGCGAGGCGGCGGATCGCACACGCCGCGACACTCGGAACTGATGCTGCGGGACTATCGGCTGACGACCGCAGAAATTCTCTATCACATGCCGGACCATCCGGATCTGTTGCAGACGTATATTTGGCAGGAACTCGATCTCGCGCCGCGCTTTCCGGTGCTGCGGCGTTTCCTCGAATTCTGGCGGAGCAGCCTGGACGGGCGGTTGCATTCGGTGCGGGTCGCGGCCGGCGGTTCGCTGATCCCGGGGAACTGGCGCGCGCCGGGGGCGATCCTGCAGGTGCATTAGCGCAACATCGCGTCAGGTTGACTTCACCCTCGCGGGAAGTGCGCGCCCGAACAACGAGTGGGAGCGCGATCGGACCGCCAATCCGATCGACACCGTTTACGACCGCGCTTCGGTGCGGCTTCGGCCGCGGGGCAGCCTGACAGGCTCCGGAACGAAACCTGATCCAGCGGAACTACCTGCAAGGCCGGGATAAACCGCGCCCCGGCCAGTTCCGGGCGCGCAGCCGAGCAACGCCCGAGGCGCCTCGCCCTCGGCCCATGCCGGAGGCTCTGGACGTGCTCGGCTGGCCGATCGGTTTCCCCCCTGGGCGGCGGGGGTCCCGGGCCGCAAAGGGTTCGGGACCGCACAGGGTTCGGGGCGGCAAAGGGTTCAGGGTCCCAGGGATCCGGGCCCCAGGGATCCGGGCCCCAGGAATTCGGGCCCCAGGGATTCGGGGCCGCTTCCCAAGCGCAAGCGCCGGAAGGCCGGGACCATGCGCCCCACCGATGCGCCAGAACCCGGCCCCTTCGCCGCACCGCCGGCCCCACGGGGCTGTCCCGGGCACAAGCCCTGATTGCAGCACCGACCCGGCCTGCCAGCCGCAACGGCAGGGTGCCGGAGACAAACCGGCTCACCGGCGATCGCGGACTGTTCGCGCCGGGTCGCTTGCCTATATAGTCGTGTCATGCCCTTCGACGTTTGCGACTTCCCGGTCCCGGCGCCCGAAAAGCATTCGGCGCCCGACGCAGCCCAGCGGCAGATCGGCCTCTGGCTGCTCGGGGTGGCCGGCATGCTGCTGGTGATGGTCGTGCTGGGCGGCGCCACCCGGCTGTCGGGCTCGGGCCTGTCGATCATGGAATGGGCGCCGTTCACCGGCTCATTGCCACCGCTCTCACAGGCCGAGTGGCAGCGCCTCTATGCGCTGTATCTGACCATCCCGCAGGCCCATCTGCTCCATGACGGGCTCAGCCTCGCCGGCTTCAAGGGCCTGTTCTGGCTGGAATGGGTGCACCGGCTCTGGGGCCGGCTGATCGGCCTCGCCTTTCTCGGCCCGCTCGCCTGGCTGTGGCTGACCCGGCGCATCAGCCGCCCGCTGGGCCTGCGGCTGGCGCTGCTGTTCCTGCTGGGCGGGCTGCAGGGGGCGATCGGCTGGTTCATGGTCGCCTCGGGCTTTCTGCCGGAATCCGTCGCGGTCTCGCCGTATCGGCTGGTGATCCATCTCGGCTTCGCCCTGGCGCTCTACGCCGCCATCCTGTGGATGGCACTGGACGCGCTGTGGCCGCGGGGCCGGCGGACGGGGCCGGCACCGGCCTGGCTGCGCCGCCTGGCCTGTGCCACCACTTTGCTGGTCGCGCTGACCATCCTGGCCGGGGGACTGACCGCGGGTTTGCACGCCGGGCTGGACTACAACACGTTTCCGCTGATGGACGGACGGCTCGTGCCCGCCGGCTATGCCAGCCTGTCGCCTTTCCCGCGCAACCTCGGTGAGAATGTCGCCACGGTGCAGTTCAATCACCGTCTGCTGGCGACCCTCACCGCCTTGGCCGCAATGGCGACGCTGATCACCGGTCTGCGCGCCGGGCTGTCCGGCGCGGCACGCACCGCGCTGCTGGCACTCGGCCTCGCGGTCGGCATGCAATATGCGCTCGGTGTCACGACCCTGCTGCTGGTGGTGCCGCTGCCCCTCGGCGTGCTGCACCAGGCGGTGGCTGTGCTGGTGCTGACGGCGGCGCTCGTGTTGCTGCATGTCCTGGGCAGCCCCGCCCGCGCCCTGATCCTCGATCCAGAGCCCGCAGAGAGAGAGGCTCGGGGAGCGAAGGCTGGCGCAGCCTTGCCGGGGCGGTGGCAC
>DAICZL010000234.1 GCA_027311165.1 bacterium | reverse complement strand
GCAATGCCGGGGGCAGCACCACCCTCTCGGTCGGCGGCTACTACAACAGCATCACCCTGAACGGCGATGCCACCAACAGCGTCTCGGCCGGCATCGGACTCGACAGCGTGCAGATCGGCAAGGCCGGAGACCGTCTATTCGCGAGCAGCAGCATCGTCACGCTGGGCGGCACCGCCAACAGCGTGACCGCCGGCGACGAGGCGGTGAGCGTCAGCGGCGGCCAGGGCACGGACACGATCACCCTGGGCAACGGCCACGACACGGTGAGCGAGTCCGGCACGGGCAACCACATCACGGTGGGCTGGGGCAGCGACCGCGTGTTCCTGGCCGGCGGAAACAACAGCGTCGCCGGCGGCAACGAAGCGATCGCGGTCACCGACGCCACCGGCCATCACGACCATGTCACGCTCGGCAATGGCAGCGACACGGTCAGCCTGACCGGCGGGCACAACACGATCACGCTCGGCAACGGCAATGACACCATCACCGCGACCGGCAGCAGCAACACCATCACCGCCGGTTCGGGCACGGACCATGTCGCGATCGGCGGCAGCGACGTGCTGACGCTGCTGGGCAGCGCCGCGGGCTCGACGGTGGGGATCGCCGGGACGCAGGACCGGATCTTCCTGTCGCAGAACGCCGGGGCCACCCTCAGCGAGACCATCAGCGCCGGGCTGTACCTGCAGATCGACGCGACCGGCGGGACGAACGGCGGCAAAGTGGTGCTGTCCGGCTTCGCCCAGGACCTCACCGCTGGCGTGGTCGATCTGCATGGCTTCACCCAGTATCAGACCTTCACCGAGGTCGCCGCCCATCTGCACAGCGACCTGCATGGCGGCCAGATCCTCGCGCTCGGCACCGGGTCGATCGACTTCCTCGGCGTCGCCGCGCTCAGCGCCCATAATTTCAGCTTCTCCTGAACGCAATCCGACATGCGCGTGCCGAGGCGCACGCCGGCCCGGTCTGCCGGCGCGCGCCCCGGTTCGCGGCCGCCCGGCCCGGCCGTGCCCGGCCGGTCGCCGCGCCCGCGGTCGCCTCCATCATCCCCGCGGACCGGCCGGGCAGGTTCCTGCGGGATTGCCAGCAAGCAAGACAAGGAACTGCGCCATGACCGTCGTGATCTACGGGCCCGCGACCGGCAATGCGGTGATCTTCGGAACCCCCAGCGGCAGCGACGAGCTCGTCGCGATCGGCCTCAACAACAGCATCTACAGCCAGGGCGCCAACGACCTGATCGATACCGGAGACGGCCAGGCGCTGGTCGATCTCGGCGCGTTCTCCGGTGTGGTCGATCAGGTGAACCTGGCCGGCTACAACAACCAGGTGACCGCCAGCCTGACGGCGAGTCAGGTCACCGTGGATGGCGGCGCTGGGTACGGCACTCTGGCGCTGGTGAACGCCGGCGGCACCACCGTGGTCTCGCTCGGCGGGCTCTACAACGCCATCACGCTCAATGCCGATGCGACCAACACGGTCTTCGCTGGCGCCGGCTACGATCAGGTGACGATCGGCCCGGTCGCGGGGGCGGGCGGGATCGCCGGCACCGCCACGATCCTGCTGGGCGGGACCAACAATGTGGTGCAGGCCGGGGATGGCGCGGTCTCGGTCAGTGGCGGCCTCGGCACGGACACCATCACCCTCGGCAACGGCAATGACAGCGTGAGCGATGCCGGACTCTATACCACGATCAGCGTGGGCGGCGGGTCCGATACCATCCATGCCGGCTCGGGCAATGACAGCGTGACCATCGCCGCCGGCCTGCAAGCGGGGCCCGCCAGCGACCTCGTCTTCCTCGCCGGCGGGTCCAATACCGTGACCGGCGGGGACGAGGCGATCAGCGTGACCGGTGCGCCCGACGGGACCAGCCTGGTGAGCCTGGGCAATGGCAATGACAGCGTGAGCCTGGGCGGCGACGCCAACCGCATCAGCCTGGGCGATGGCACCGACACGGTGACCGCCGATGGCAGCGCCAACAGCATCACCCTCGGCAACGGCAGCGACAGTGTCAGCGCGACTGGCAGCAACGAGACCATCACCCTGGGCAACGGCAACGACACCCTCCTGGCCAGCGGCAGCAACGACGTGATCAGCGCCGGCGCAGGGCTCGACCATGTGACGCTCGGCAGCAATGACCTGCTGACCCTGACCGCCAGCGCGCATCATTCGGTGGTGCGCACCGAGGGCTCGGAGGACCGGATCGTGCTGGCCGGCGGAGCCAACGCGAAGATCAACGATCTGCCCAGCGGCTCGGGCCTGATGCTGCAGATCGACGCGCTTCCGCAGGGCGGCGCCGGGCATGTGCGGCTGTTCGGGTTCTATAACGACCTGGCGAGCGGGGTGATCGACCTGCACGGCTTCGCGCAATACACCGATTTCACCGAGGTGGCGGCGGCGCTGCGCAGCGACGGGCACGGCGGGATCCTGCTTGGTCTCGGCCATGGCGCGCTCGACCTGGTCGGCACCGGGGCGGTCACGGCGCAGAATTTCGCCTTTGCCTGAGCGTCCCGGTTCCGCCCGACCGCCACGGGATTGAGCCTCCCCGCCCGGCCCCGGCGCCGCCGGGCGGGGACGGCGCGGGCGCTACTGCATGAACCAGCCGTGGCTCACCACCAGCGACTGGCCGGTCAGCGCGTTGGACCGCGCGCCGGCGAAATACAGCACCGCGTCGGCGACATCGTCGGTGGTGGTGAATTCGCCGTCCACCGTGTCCTTCAGCATCACCTTCTTGATCACGTCGTCCTCGGAGATGCCGAGCTCCTTGGCCTGCTCGGGGATCTGCTTCTCGACCAGCGGGGTGCGCACGAAGCCAGGGCAGACCACATTGGCTCGCACGTTGTGCTTGGCCCCTTCCTTCGCCACCACCTTGGCCAGGCCGATCAGCCCGTGCTTGGCGGTGACATAGGGCGCCTTCAGCACCGAGGCCTCCTTCGAGTGCACCGAGCCCATGTAGATCACGCTGCCGGAGTTCTGCGCATACATGTGCTTGAGGCAGGCCCGCGTGGTCAGGAAGGCGC
>DAICZL010000233.1 GCA_027311165.1 bacterium | reverse complement strand
GCACCGGGCCCGTCCGCGCCCTATTCCGCCCCGATGCACGCACCGACTTCACTGCGTATCGTCCCCTGCACGGGTGCAGCGCTGCTGCCCCTGCTGCCCGCCCTCGCCCAGCTGCGCATCGCTGTGTTCCGGGACTATCCCTACCTGTATCAGGGCGATGAAGCCTATGAGACGCGCTATCTGCACCGTTACGCGCAGAGCCCCTCCGCCGCGGTGATCGTGGCGCTTGCGGGCGACGTGCCGGTCGGCGCGTCCACCTGCATCAGGCTCGCCGACGCCGAAGCGTCCATCACCGCCCCGTTCCGCGCGCAGGGGAAGGACCTGTCGCGGTTCTGCTATTTCGGCGAGTCGGTGCTGCTGCCGGCCTGGCGCGGCCAGGGCGTGGGGGTTGCGTTCTTCGCCGCGCGGGAAGCCCATGCGCGCGACGCCCTGCAGGCTGATTTCGCCACGTTCTGCGCGGTGCGCCGTCCGCAGGCGCATCCGGCCCGGCCGGCGGGATACGTGCCGCTCGATGGATTCTGGCGCCGGCGGGGCTTCGCACCCGATCCGGATCTGCTGTGCAGGCTGCGCTGGCAGGAGATCGGCGCCGCGACCGAGACAGAGCATGAGCTGGGATTCTGGGTGAAATCGCTGACCGGCGCGGCGCCGGCGTGAACGCGCCGGGATCGGGCGCGCCGCCCCCGGGCGTGCTGCGCCTGGGGGTGCTGCAATTCCACGTCCGCAGGCTCGACGGGGTGGCAGGCTTCGCCGCCGCGCTCGATACGCATCTGCGGGAAGCCGCCGCCGCCGCCGTATCGCTCGCGGTGCTGCCCGAATACGCCGTCCTGGCCAGCGCCAGCGCCCGGCTCGCCCCTGCCGGCGATACGGGGGATGGGGCGGCTTCCGTCGCGGCGGAACTGGCGATGGTCCTGGCCCATTCCGCGGCGCTGCTGGCGGTGATGCGCGCGGCGGCGATGACCCATCGCCTCTGGCTGCTGCCCGGCACGCTGCCGATGGCCGTCGCCGGGGGGGTGCGCAACCGCGCCCCGCTGATCGCTCCGGACGGGCGCATCGGCTTTCAGGACAAGCGGGTGATGACCCGCTTCGAGGCGGAGTCCTGGCGGATCGACCCCGGCGGGAACCCCGCGGTTTTCGAGACCGACTGGGGCCGTATCGGCATCGCCATCTGCTACGACCTGGAATTCCCCGCCCTGGTGCGCGCGCAGGTGCAGGCCGGGGCCTGGCTGATCCTGGCTCCCACCTGCACCGACACGCTGGCGGGGTTCAACCGGGTGCGCCTCGCCGCCCGCGCCCGGGCGCTGGAGAACCAGTGCTATGTGGCGATCGCCCCCACCGTGGGCACGGCGCCCTGGTCGGCGAGCCTCGATCGCAACCGGGGCTACGCCGCCGTGTTCGGGCCGGTCGATCGCGGCTTTCCGGAAGACGGCGTGCTGGCGCGCGGCGTGCTCGATGCCGGCGGGTGGGTGTGCGCCGATCTCGATCCCGCCCGGCTCGCCGCGGTGCGCGAGGACGGGGCGGTGCGCAATCACCGCGACTGGCCGCCCGCCCCACCCC
>DAICZL010000231.1 GCA_027311165.1 bacterium | reverse complement strand
GTCCAGGGGAAGACGACCAGGGGGAAACGACCAGGGGAGAGACGACCAGGGGGGGAACGCCCGCCATCGCCGAGGCTGCCTCTGCCGCAAGCAGCCCATCGCGACCGCGGGTCCCGACAGCGCTGCTCGCTGGCGGGTCTGTCCTTTGCATGATGGACATCGCGGCACGATGGGCACCACGGCACGATGGGCGCCTCGGCACGATAGGCACCAAGGCACGATGGCGGCCAATGCAGGATGGGCGCAAAGCCCCTGGCCGTCCCTCAGATCCGCCGATGGCTCGGGCGGCGGGTCGCCTCACTCCCCGGATAATTCCCGCCGCCGGCGGTCGAGCTCCTCGGTATAGCGCCGCAGCGCGTATTGCTCGGTCAGCAGCCCCACCACCCGGCGGGTCTCGGCGCTGTCCACCACCGCGAGCGCGTCGGACTCGGTGTCCTCGAACATCGCCACCGCCTGTTTCACGGTCATCTGCGGCAGCAGCATCGCCTGCTGGAAATGCAGCAATTCCGCCACCCGCTCGGCGCGGACGGGTTCGGCATGGGCTTCGGCCAGCAGGATCACCCCGGCATAGCGGCCGGACTCGTCGAGTGCCACCACCCTTGTGACCGCACCCAGCGGGAAGTCGCGGCGAAAGGCGGTCAGCGGCATGTCGGCCAGCACCGTGCGCACTTCCCGGCGCATCATCCGCCCCACCGTCAGATTGCGCATCCAGCCGATATCGACGGCGCTGCGGATCGCCTCGCCGCGCAGATGGAAGCGCCAGGTGGCGAAGGAATAGCCGAAGGTCCGCCGCACGGTCAGCGAGGACACGACCGAGGCCGCCAGCACCGCGATGGTCATCGGCAGGCTGCCGGTGCTCTCCAGCGCCAGGAACGCCATGGTGAGCGGCCCGCCCACCACCGCCACGGCGAGCCCGCTCATTCCCACCAGCGCGCAGACGATGTCCGGCGGGGCGGCGCTGATCGAAGCCAGTGCCAGCAGCCCGGCGAACAGCTTGCCCACCATGGCACCCAGAAACAGCGAGGCGAAGAACAGCCCGCCGCGGAAGCCCGAGCCGATCGACACCGCCGAGGCGACCGATTTCAGCAGGATCAGCAGCGCCACGTGGTCGAGCGCGTAGGGCGCGTCGAACCCGACCTCGAGCGCGGCATGGCCCGAGGACAGGACCTGCGGGGTGATCAGCGCGAGCGCCCCGACCGCGAGCCCCCCCAGCGCCGGGCGCAGCCACATCGGCACGCGGGAGCGGCGGAACAGGTCCTCGGTCAGCGTCACCCCGCGCATGATGGCGATACCCATCAGCGCGCAGATCATGCCCAGCGCCAGGATGGCGATGTAGTGCTCGGGGGCGACCGCACTCGGCATGCGCAGGTCGAAGCCGCCATAGCCGCGCGACAGACCCTGCACGGTCAGCACCGCGACGATCGCCGCCACCACCACCGGGGCGAGCGTTGCCAGCGTATAGGTGCCGATCACCAGTTCGAAGGCGTAGAACGCCCCGGTCAGCGGCGCGCCGAAGGCCGCCGCGATGGCGCCGGCCGCCCCGCACCCCACCAGCACCCGCAGATCGTTGCGCCGCAGCCGGAAGCCGCGGCCGAGGCGCGAGGCGATGGCCGAGCCGATCTGGGTATAGCCCGCCTCCAGCCCCGCCGAGGCGCCGACACCGTTGGAGAGCACGGTCTGGGCAACCAGCAGCAGGCTGTCGTTCAGCGACATGCGCCCGCCATAGAGCGCGTTCGCCTCGATCGGATCGACCGCCCGGCGCGGCCAGTAGCGGGCGAGGCCGAGCGCGAACAGCCCGACCAGCAGCCCGCCGAGCGAGGGCACCGCGAGCGCGCGCAGCCGGTCGATATCGACCATCCCCGACAGACGCTGGCCGCGATGCAGGGCGAACAGCCATTCATGCAGCTTCTGCGCGGTCTCGTTCATGGCGAAGACCATCAACCCGGCGCCGAGCCCGACCAGCGCGGCCAGCGCCACCAGCCAGATCTCGTCGGCCCGCACCAGGGCGCGCAGCGTCTGGGGGGCATTCAGCACGGCGTCGCTGAACAGCCGGTGGTGGCCGGGCGCGCGCGGCGCCGCCCCGCGGGCACCGGCCGCGTCAGGATCTGCCGCCGATCCGGTTCCCGTTCCGCCCGTAGCGACCGCCTCCGAGGATCCCGCCATCACGTCGTCCAGGATGTGCCAACCCGACCAGCCGCCGCAGCGGTCCGCTCTGCCGAGGCCGTCCCGACCATGCGCCCGAAGCCGCAGGGCGGGAAGCCTTGGCGCCGCGCCAGGCCGGAGGATTGAAGCGGGGGGCGATGCGGCGCGGGAAGATGCCGGATGGGACGATGCCGTGTGGGCCGAAGCGGGGAGCAGCGGCGCCCCGCGCACCCGGCACGGGACAGACTCCCCGGCCTTCCGGATCGCGTCATCTTCCGGACTCCGGCGCATTCCTGGGACGGTTCGCACGCGCGATCGGCATATGAGGACACTGGCACGAAAACAAGGCGACTGCATGGCGCCTGCGCCCGAAGCCGCGCCTTCTCCTGGCCGGCCCGCATACCCATACTCACTCAGACGCAGGAGGAATGGGATGGCAGTTCCGGCGGTCTTCATCGACGGCGAGGCCGGCACCACCGGACTTGGCATCCGCGAGCGGCTGCTCGCCATGCCCGGCCTGGCGTTGCGCAGCATCGACCGGGCGCACCGCAAGGACCCCGAGGCGCGGCGCGCGCTGATGGCCGAGGTCGATCTGGTGGGGCTGTGCCTGCCCGACGATGCGGCGCGGGAAGCGGTGGCGCTGGCCGACAGCCTGGGCAGCGCCGGCCCGCGCGTGCTCGATGCCAGCACCGCCCACCGGGTCGCCGAGGGCTGGGAATACGGCTTTGCCGAACTCGCCCCCGGCCAGGCGCGGCGCATCGCGGCGTCGCGGCGGGTGGCCAATCCCGGCTGCTACGCGACCGCGGCGATCGCGCTGCTGCGGCCGCTGGTCGATGCCGGGCTGGTCGCGCCCGACCAGAGCCTGTCGATCAACGCGGTCAGCGGCTATAGCGGCGGGGGCAGGGCGATGATCGAGGCGCATCAGCGCGATGCCGGCCCGGCCTTCGAACTCTATGCCCTCGGTCTGGAACACAAGCACGTGCCGGAGATTCAGCGCCAGGCGAGACTGTCCCGCCGGCCGATCCTGGTGCCCTCGGTCGGACATTTCCGCCAGGGCATGCTGGTCTCGGTCCCGCTGCATCTGGACGATCTGCCGGGGCGGCCGTCGGGGGCAGCGCTGCGGGATGCGCTGGCCGCGCATTACCAGGCGGGACAGGTGCGGGTGGCCGAGCCGGAGCCGGCCGGACGGATCGAGCCGGAGGCGCTGAACGACACCGATCTGCTGGAACTCTTCGTCAATGCCAACGAGGCGCGGCGCCAGGCGGTGCTGGTCGGCCGGCTCGACAATCTGGGCAAGGGCGCATCCGGGGCGGCGGTGCAGAACATCGCCCTGATGCTGGGCCTTGCGGACCCGGTGGCAGCGACGCGGAACACGGAGCAGGCCGATGCCTGATACGGCCG
This sequence comes from bacterium, assembly GCA_027311165.1. Lineage (GTDB taxonomy): Bacteria > Pseudomonadota > Alphaproteobacteria > Acetobacterales > Acetobacteraceae > DAICZL01. Next base: position 1,642 of record DAICZL010000231.1, on the reverse strand, counting down.
GCCCGCAGGGCTCGGGGATGGCGGGACCGCTCTTTGCGTTCGAGGGCGTCTGCCCGCGCATCGCCGCCGATGCCTTCATCGCCCCCACCGCGGCGATCATCGGCGATGTCGAGATCGGGCCGGGCGCGGGGGTATGGTTCCACTGCGTGCTGCGCGGCGATACCAACCTGATCCGAGTCGGCGCCCGCAGCAACATCCAGGACGGCAGCATCCTGCATGTGAACGAGGGTGCGCAGCCCTGCCTGGTGGGCGCCGATGTCACGATCGGCCATGCCGCGATCGTCCATGCCTGCACGCTGCTGGACCGCGCCTTCGTCGGCATGGGGGCCACCGTGCTGGACGGCGCGGTGATCGAGGAAGGCGGCATGCTGGGCGCCGGGGCATTGTTGACCCCGGGCAAGCGGATCGGCCCCGGGGAATTATGGACCGGCGCGCCGGCCCGGCTGGTCCGCGTCCTCTCGCCCGAGGAGCGGGCCCGCTTCGCCGCGACCGCGACACGCTATGTCGGCTTCGCCGCCCGGTTCCGCGCCGGGCTGCGCCCAGCGGGATAACCAGTGGGATAACCAGTGGGATAACCAGTGGGATGACCAGCGGGATGACCGGCGGGATGACCAGTGGGATGACCGGTGGGATGACCGGCGGGATGGCCGGTGGGATGACCGGTGGGATGAGTGACGCAGGGCACCCTTCCGGCGGGCGAAGCGAGGAATATTTGTCCTGTAACACGGACGAGGAACCATGCCATGACACGCTCGACCCTGATTCCGATCACCGCGACCCGGCCGCAGGGACACGCCGGGGATAGCCCCCTCGCCCGCCCGGCGGAACGCTGCTCGGGTGGTGCACGACGCCTCTGGCCGCTGGCCCTGGCTCTGACCCTGACGGCCGCCGGCTGCGCCGTCTCGCCGCCGCCCGACACCGCGCGAGTGAGCAATCTGCAATTCGGCACCAACCAGGATGCCGAAATCTATTCGATCAACCTCGCGCAATGGGTGTTCGCGGACACCTCACGGGTTCACAACGACCCGATCGATGCGGCGCGCGCGGTGGCCGGGCTGGATTATGTCGCCGGCTCGCTGTCGACCAATCCGCGCTGGGACTATGTCTCGCCGATCGCGCAGATGCAGATGCTGCAGGCGCGGCGCGACGTGCGCCAGGCGCTCGGCATCTCCGAGACCGCATCCTCGCAGGTGGTGGTGGACAGCCTGCTATCGGCGGCGACGGATCTGGCCCACGGCAACCGCGCCGGCGCGGCGGCGGCCCTGCAGCCGCCAGCCTTTACCCGGCCCGGGGATGAGATGCTGGCACAGCTCAACAACCTGCCGTTCGTCTCCTCGGCCAATGTCGCGACCGCGCACGCGGCGCCGGAGATGCAGGGCGGCAGCAGCGGAGGCTGCGGCTTCCCCTGTCCGTGAGGAGCGGCGCCGGAAGCGATCGAGCCCGGGAAGAACCGGCCGGGGCTTCACCCGATCGGCACAAGGGCACGGCCGGAAGACTGTTTGCCCATCGCCGATCGGGGAAACCCGCTCCGGGCGGGCTCCTGGACCCGCTCGGTTGCCGAACGGATCTCACGGCAATGCCGGAGGCCAGCTTGACGCGGCGGTGTCTGCACCGGCAGGTCCCGCACCGCGCCCCCCGGTGG
>DAICZL010000230.1 GCA_027311165.1 bacterium | reverse complement strand
CGACTTCAAGGCGGTGATTGCCGAACCGGGCCTGCTGTTGTCCGCCGGGCGGGCTGCGACCACCACCCGGTTCATCGGGGGGAACTTCGCCTTCCCGCCGGCCAATGCCGACCTCGTCGCAAGCCTGATGCTGCCGATCGTACATGTGCGCGGGACCGATATGATGGCGAGCCGTCTCGGTGCGCTGCTCTCGGCGGTGGGCGACGAAGCGGTGGCGGATCGACCGGGCCGGTCGCTGGTGCTTGATCGTCTGCTCGAGGTTCTGCTGATCGAGGCGTTTCGCTATCGTCCCGCCACCATCCCAGCCGCCGACCGGGGCCTGTTGGCGGGACTTGCCGATCCAAAGGTCGGGAAGGCTCTGCGTATCATCCACGAGGACGCACAGCGTCCCTGGACAGTTGCGGCGCTCGCGAGTGCGGTCGGCATGTCCCGATCCGCCTTCGCCGCCCGTTTCACGCACATCATCGGCATGCCGCCGATCGATTACCTTGCGAACTGGCGCATAACCCTCGCCAAGGCGGCTCTGGCATCATCGAACGTGCCCCTGGTCAAGATTGCGGAACTGGCCGGCTACCAGTCGGTGAGCGCATTCAGCACCGGCTTCAAACGTGCCACCGGGGTCTCGCCGACCGTCTATGTGCAGTCTTTGGCGACCTGAGTTTCGCTGGTGTCTGCACCGATGTCTCGGCTGATCGTTCATCGGCGCCGTGAACGGACCCCCGGTCGGGGGAGCTTTTTCCACGCCGGATCACGAGCCTGATGGGCGGATGGGGGCCTGGGAGAGAGACATACGCAAGGAACCGACGTCGCGGCCGCGGTCGGTTTCCTGCGCATGATGCCCGGATGGGGGATTGCCCTCGCGATCCGGGCGATCGCTGCAAGGTGCACAGAGCGCTGCCGTGGGGATCCGAAACTGCCGGGGTGAGGGCATGGCCTTGGCCGTCCGCCAGAGCAGGTCCGTATGATTTTGAATCGCGGGGTTCCCGCGCGGGGCGAACTCCGATCCCGGCTGCTGGCTGGGCAGGAGGCCAGCAGCGGTGCCTCGTCCGAAGTCGCAGGATTTGCGTGAACGTGCCCTGGCCCTGGTCGTGGCTGGGCATAGCCGGCGGGAAGTGGCCGGGAGGCTCACTCTCGCCGAACGAGATCACCGGCGACTGCGCCGCCAAGCCAATGGGCGGCAACCGCAAGGCGCTGCTGCTGCCCGAGCGTAGCTGGCTGCTGGCCCGGGTAGCGGCGGCCCCCGACCTGACCGTGCCGGCGCTGCACCTGGACCTGGCCGATCAGATTTGTCCATCTGATCGGATGTTGCCCTAGCGGGCGGCCAGCCCATGCCGCCAGGCGGCGAAGGCCGCCCGCGTCGCCTCGTCCGGCGGATAGGTGCCGGGCAGCGCCGCGCCGGCCTCGATGCGCTGCAGCACGAAGGCCTCGAGCTCCTCCTGTTCTAGCGCGTCGACCGCGACCTCATCGGCGATGCCGCGCGGCAGCACCACCACGCCGTCGGCATCGCCCACCACGATGTCGCCGGGGAAGACGGGCACGCCGCCGCAGCCGATCGGCACGCCGGTCTCGACCGCGTGGTGCACCACGAGGTTCAGCGGCGCGCTGGGCCCGGCGCAGAACACCGGGAAGCCCATCGCCGAGATCGGGCCGGAATCGCGCAGCCCGCCATCGGAGACCAGACCCGCGACGCCGCGCTTCATCAGCCGCGTGGCGAGGATCTGCCCGCCGGAGGCGGCGCGCGCATCGCCGCGGCAATCGATCACCAGGACATGGCCGGGCGGGGTCGCCTCGATCGCGTGGCGCTGCGGATGCGCGGGGTTGGCGAACACCGCGAGCTGGTCGATGTCCTCGCGGGCGGGGATGTTGCGCAGGGTGAAGGCGGGGCCGACCAGGACGGTTCCGGCCGCGCCGCCCACCGGGCCGCCCAGCGGGGGGCCGAGCGGGCGGACGCCCTGCATGAACAGGTTGCGCAGGCCGCGCTTGAACAGCTGCGTGGTCAGGGTGGCGGTGCTCACCCGGCGCAGCCGCGCCAGCGTGTCGCGATCGGGTCCGGTCATGGTTCCTCC
>DAICZL010000380.1 GCA_027311165.1 bacterium | reverse complement strand
CCTTGCGGCCGGGGAGGCTCGGGAAAGACGACCTGGGATTTCGATGAAGGCCTGGGATTCTGACGAAGGCCTGGGATTTCGACGAAGGCCTGGGATTTTGACGAAGGCCTGGGATTCTGACGAAGGCCTGGGATTTTGACGAAGGCCTGGGATTTTGACGAAGGCCTGGGATTTCGACGAAGGCCTGGGATTTTGACGAAGGCCTGGGGCGTTGCCGCCAGCTCCTGTTGGGGGAATCCCGGCCGGGGATTGGGGCCCAGACCTTTTCGGGCAGGGATATCCAAACCGGAACAGCGGGTCGCCAACGGGGTGTCGCGGGGACGGGCTGGGGGGGTCAATTCAGTCCGCAATCCCGCCGGCCGGAGGCGATGCAGTCCTGCAGGGCCGACATCTGCGCGATCTTGTGCCAGACGAACAGCCCGCCCAGGATGAACATCACGATCAGCACCAGACCCGCGAGGCGCCGCCAGGGCGGCGGGTCTTCCAACGGCGGTTCCGGATCCCGGGGATCATCCATCATCGGCTGAGCTTGCCCGGGTCTGCCGCATTGCGGCAAGCGTTCGGCGCCGTCGCATGAAGAATTGACCGCCGCGCCGCCGTTTGCCGCTTGCGCGACGGCGGTGCAGGATCGGGTCCGACATCGGTCCCGGAGAGGAAGTCCATCATGGCTGGAAAGGTCATCATCAGTTGCGCCGTCACCGGCGCGATCCACACCCCCAGCATGTCGGACGCGCTGCCGATCACCCCCGAGCAGATCGCGCGCTCCAGCATCGAGGCGGCCGAGGCCGGCGCCGCGATCATCCATCTGCATGCCCGCAACCCCGAAACCGGCGAGCCCACGCCGGACCCGGCGGTGTTCATGCGCTTCCTGCCGGTGATCAAGCAGAGCACCGATGCGGTGGTGAACATCACCACCGGCGGCGGGCTCGGCATGAGCGTGGACGAACGCCTGGCAGCGCCGCTCGCCGCCAGCCCGGAAATGTGCAGCCTGAACATGGGCAGCATGAACTTCAACATCGCCCGCGCCGGCGACAAGATCACCAACTGGAAGCATGCCTGGGAGCAGCCGTACCTGGCCCGCACCGATGATCACATCTTCCGCAACACCTTCCGCGACATCGCCCGGATCACCGAGGTGATGGGCAAGGGCCATGGCACGCGGTTCGAATTCGAATGCTACGATGTCGGCCATCTCTACAACCTGGCCTATTGTCTGGATCAGAAGCTGGTCGAGCCGCCGCTGTTCGTGCAGACCATCTTCGGCATCCTGGGCGGCATCGGCGCCGACCCGCGCAACCTGATGTTCATGCGCGAAACCGCCGACCGGCTGTTCGGCGATGGCTATGTCTGGTCTGTACTGGCGGCCGGGCGCCACCAGATGGCGTTCACCACCATGGCCGGCATCCTGGGCGGCAATGTCCGGGTCGGGCTGGAGGACAGCCTGTATATCGGCAAGGGCAGGCTCGCCTCGTCCAATGCCGAACAGGTGGGCAAGATCCGGCGCATCCTGGAGGAACTCAGCCTGGAAATCGCGACCCCGGCCGAGGCGCGGGCGATGCTGCATCTGAAGGGTGGCGACCGGGTGGGGTTCTGATCCGCCGCCCGGCCGGGCTTGGGGTGAAGGCCATGGCTCTGCTGGCATGGCCTATCGGGACACGCCAGGGACCGCATCTGCCCTGGCGCCGGTGCTGCTTCGATCCGGGGCGGGGGCGCGGCCGCTCGCTGTGGCCTGTGTCGCAAATTCGTTGCGATTCTGCTTGGGGCGGGCGAAGGTCGGGTCCGGGGATGCAAGCCTGACGGCAGGCCCGGCGATCGCCGCACGGAGATCATACCGACGATGGGACCGGCCGGCAGATTTGCGTGCGGCGCGGCGGCGATGCTGGCCAATGCCGCCTGCTCGGGAACCCAGTATGTCCAGGCGATCGACTACCGGGCGATCAGCGCCGTGGAAGGCGAGATCAAGCGGCAGATCGGCCTGTACATGGCGGCCACCGCCCTGCAGCCGCGGATCCGCAACATCCATGGCGACTGGATCACCCTGCCGATCGGGGATGCAACGCAGTTTCAGTGCGGCAAGGGGCTGATCAATTTCGACATCTTCAATGTGAAGGCCGATCTGATCGTCACCTCGGACAAATCCGTGGACGGACGGATTTCCGCCTCGATCCCGGTGAACGCGGTCACGCTCGGCCCGTCCGGGGACATCGGCTCGGAGACATCGAACACCCAGGAACTGATCTATAACATCTGGTTCGATCCGATCGCGCAACTGCGCGCGAATGGCGCGGGCTTCCTCGACCAGCCGGTCACCGATGAGACGATGAACGAGGCGCCGATCGCCAGGGCCCTGCTCGACCTGCGCAACGCTCTGGTCGCGTCCGGTATGGCGACGGACCCCTATACGGGAATTCCCCGCTCACCCCAGCCATGCCACTGGGACTGGAACCAGGATCCCGGCCGACCTGGCGGGGTTCCGGGCGATGTCGTGAAGTTCGGCATATCCGTCTCTCATGCACGGAAGATCGGACTGGATGTCAAAATAACTCTCGTCGATCTCGGCCTGTCCGCAGAGCAGAAATCGGTGACGGGCAATACCATCACCGTGAGCTTCTACCAGGCAGGCACGCTGGATCTGAAGCCGCGACAGGAGGGACCATCCCACCCGCCGAGGGCCGGAAAGCCGGGGCCGATTTCCGAGATGAAGCCGATCCGCCTGGCCGTCAATGACGGAGCGTGCCCGTCGCAGGAAGAGGCCGACAAGACCTGCAAAATCTACGGGGCCAATTCCTATGAGTGCCAGCGTGCTCAGTGCATCGGTGAAAATATCATGCCGAGACAGACAGTGCC
>DAICZL010000221.1 GCA_027311165.1 bacterium | reverse complement strand
CCACCTACTACATCGTGGCGCCGGCCGAGGCCTCGTCCAACCTCGCGCGCTATGACGGGGTGCGGTTCGGCCTGCGCGTGCCGGGCGAGGATCTGCGCGACATGTACGAGCGCACCCGCGCCGAGGGCTTCGGGGCGGAGGTGCAGCGGCGCATCCTGATCGGCACCTACGTGCTCTCGGCCGGCTATTACGATGCGTATTACCTGCGTGCCCAGAAGGTGCGGGCGCTGATCCTGCGCGATTTCACCGATGCATTCGCCTCCGTGGATGCGCTGCTGACCCCGACCGCGCCCTCGGCCGCCTTCGCCCAGGGCGAGAACATGGACGATCCGGTCAAGATGTATCTGAACGACGTGTTCACCGTGCCGGCCAGCATGGCCGGCGTGCCGGGGATGAGCGTGCCGGCGGGGCTCGATGCGGATGGTCTGCCGCTCGGCCTGCAGGTGATCGGCCGGCCGTTCGACGAGGCGACGGTGTTCGCCGTGGCCGCCGCGATCGAGCGGGCGGCGGGGTTCACCGCGCTGCCGGCGATCCGGCCTGGGGCGGCCGAGGCGGGAGCATAGAAGATGGCCTATGTGATCGAGGGCGCCACCGGCGCCTGGGAAGTGGTGATCGGCCTGGAAGTCCATGCCCAGGTGATCTCCCGGGCCAAGCTGTTCAGCGGGGCGGCGACGGAGTTCGGCGCCGAGCCGAACAGCCAGGTGAGCTTCGTCGATGCCGGCTTCCCGGGGATGCTGCCGGTGCTCAACCGCGAATGCGTGGCCCAGGCGGTGCGCACCGGGCTCGGGCTGGACGCGCAGATCAACCTGGTCAGCCGCTTCGACCGGAAGAATTATTTCTATGCCGATCTGCCGGCGGGCTATCAGATCAGCCAGTACGCGCACCCCGTGGTGGGGGCCGGGCGGATCGAGATCGAGCTCGCCGACGGCACCAGCAAGGCGATCGGCGTGACCCGGCTGCATCTGGAGCAGGATGCCGGCAAGTCGCTGCACGACCAGCATCCCGCCAAGTCGATGATCGACCTCAACCGCGCCGGCGTGGCGCTGATGGAGATCGTGAGCGAGCCCGATCTGCGCAGCCCGGAGGAGGCGGGGGCCTATCTGCGCAAGCTGCGCAGCATCCTGCGCTATCTCGGCACCTGCGACGGCAACATGGAGGAAGGCTCCCTGCGCGCCGATGTGAACGTCTCGGTGCGCCGCCACGGCGAGCCGTTCCGCACCCGCTGCGAGGTGAAGAACGTGAACTCGGTCCGTTTCGTGATGCATGCGATCGAGGCCGAGGCGACGCGCCAGGTGGCGGTGTGGGAAGCCGGCGGCACGGTGGACCAGGAAACCCGTCTCTACGATCCCGCGCGCGGCGAGACCCGCAGCATGCGCAGCAAGGAAGACGCCCACGACTACCGCTATTTCCCCGATCCCGATCTGCTGCCGCTGGTGCTGGACGAGGCCTGGGTGGCCGGGCTGAAATCCGGCCTGCCCGAGCTGCCCGATGCCAAGCGCGCGCGCTTCATGGGCGAATACGGCCTGCCCTTCTACGATGCGGCGGTGCTGGTGGTCGAGCAGGCGACAGCGGATTTCTATGAGGCGGTGGCCCGCGGGCGGGACGGCAAGCAGGCCGCCAACTGGGTGATGGGCGATCTGTTCGCCGCGCTGAACCGCACCGGGCGGGGGATCGCCGACAGCCCGGTTTCCGCGGCCGCGCTCGGTGCGCTGCTCGATCTGATGGCGGATGCCACGATCAACGGCCGCATCGCCAAGGAGGTGTTCGAGGCGATGGTGGAAACCGGCGAGGCGGCGGAGGCGATCGTCACGCGCAAGGGGCTGCGTCAGGTCACCGATACCGGCGCGATCGATGCCGCCGTGGCCGCGGTGCTCGCCGCGCATGGCGACAAGCTGGCGGAATACCGGGCCGGAAAGGACAAGCTGTTCGGGTTCTTCGTGGGCCAGGTGATGAAGGCGATGGCCGGGAAGGGCAATCCGGCGCTGGTGAACGAGGCGCTGAAGCGGGCGCTGTAACGAAGGGCAGGGGTCCCAGCCCCAACGGATGCAGGTCCAGGGAGCGCCGCTCCCTGGCGGGTCCGGGGCAGCGCCCTGGCCTTGCCTTTCCGCCCGAGCCTACCCGAACGCCCCCACCTCGTGCGTCACCGCGATCCCGATCTCCCGCACCAGGTCGAACAGCCGCTTCATCGG
>DAICZL010000218.1 GCA_027311165.1 bacterium | reverse complement strand
ACACCGCCGATCCAGGCTTCCTGGATCACCGCGACCAGGGCCTTTTCCGAGGTTTTCCTGGGTTCGAGGAAGGGTGGGAAGTAATACTAACCGCCCTAGACATTGACCCATGCCCAAGCCTTGGTGCCGATCGATCGGATTCGGTCGGGATCGTTGATGAGGAAGTTCCAGGCGTTCTTGCAGGCGCTGACGATTGCCTCATAGCTGTCCCAGACCAACCGGCTCAGCTTGTTGGCGCGCAGGAATTCCAAGACATTCTCCATCGGGTTCAATTCCGGCGCATAGGCCGGCAGCGGCAACAGCGTGATGTTGTGGGGCACGCACAGTGTCCGGCCCTTCTGGTGCCATCCGGCGCCGTCGCAGACCAGCACGGCATGTGCGCCGGGCGCGACCTGGGTGCTGATTTCCTTCAGATGTTCATTCATCGCCTTGGTATTGACGGCGGGCATGATGATCGCGGCCCCGACCCCGCGGGCCGGACAGATGGCGCCGAACAGGTAGGCGGAGTCATGGCGGTTGTCGCGCACCATCGGCGGGCGGGAGCCGATCGCGGCCCAAACATACGCAATGGAACCCTTCTGGCCGACTCTGGCTTCGTCCTGGAACCAGACCTCGAGCGGCTGCCCGGCGGCCGAAGCCGGCAGCGCTTCGCTTACCAGGCCGGGGAAGTTTTTTTATATGCCTCCTGCGCCGCGGCATCCTTCTTCGGATGAAACGGGCGCGGCTGCAGCCGGGTCAGACCCAGCTTGCGCAGGAGCTTGCCGACGGTTCGCTCATGTACCGTCACCGAATAGCGCCGCGCGATCTGTGCCCGCAGATCGACACAGCGCCAGCGCACCACCTGGTCCTGCTCGGGATCCGGACCCGAGACCACCAGCGCCTTGAACTCGGCCATCTGCTGAGCGGTCAGCAACGGCGTGGGGCCAGGCGGCCGTCGCGACTTCAGCCCTGCGATCCCTTCGGCATTGTACCGATGCACCCAGTCACGCAGCGTCTGCCGCTGCATCCCGCTCTGCGTCGCCGCTTCCGCCCGCGACTTGCCGTCCAGCAGCAGCGCCAGCGCCAGCAGCCGACGCACCACATGCCCATCCTTCGTCCGGGCCGCCTCCTGCCGCAGCTCTTCAGCCGTGTGATCCAGATTGGTAATCGCGATCGCCTGGCCCATCCCCTGTGCCTCCCCCGAATCGTGGCGTCGCACCAGCGAATCAGAGTTCAGCCCCGTTGGGAATCCCCCGAGAGTCTGGATCCAAGGCGGTTGGTATCAGATCCAGCGCCTCGCTCATGCGCCCGAAGTCCGCGACCTCGGCCTCGGTGGCCACGGCGGCCCCGAGGTTTCCTGTCGCAAGGTAGCCGGTCCGGGCAGTTTGCAGATCCGCGACCCTCTCTTTCAGTGCAACATTCGTCTCGGTCGAATCGGCAATCAACCGCCGCAGCACCTCGGATCCACCATTGCCGCCCTTTAGCGTCCGCCGCAGCAGTTCGGTTGCGCGGGCGCGCAGATCATCGACCGGAGCCGCGGCGGCGTGTTGGATCGGACGTTTCGGCGCATCCGGCCGCCGCAGCTCAGCGGGCGCAGGACCCAAGCGTGACGGCCAGCCCGAGGAGATGGCATAAGCAATCAGCTGACACCAGCGATCGCCGTCCGACCACCCGCCGGGCAGTTCGACCTTGATGGCGCCCCGCGGGGTCGCGG
>DAICZL010000375.1 GCA_027311165.1 bacterium | reverse complement strand
GCCGGGTCCATCTTCCCCTGGCGGGGCCGGGGCTTGGGGGACGCGCGGCGCGCGGGCCTGCGGGCCGGTCATTCGATATTGGCTACCTGTTCGCGCACTGCTCGATCGCGGCCTTCAGCGCGAGCCCGGTCGTGGTCAGCGCGGCGGAGGCGGATTTGCTGCACAGGGTATTGGCCTCGCGATTGAACTCCTGCACCAGGAAGTCGAAACGCCGGCCGATCGGCCCCGGCTCGGCCAGCAGCGCGCGGGCGGCGGCGAGGTGGCTGCCCAGCCGGTCCAATTCTTCGCGCACATCGGCCCGCGCCGCCAGCAGCGCCACTTCCTGGGCGATGCGTTCCTCGGGCAGGGCAGGGGTCTCGCGCAGCAGGGACTGCACCGTCTCCAGCAGCCGGGCGCGCAGCGTGGCAGGCTGGCCCGCGGCCTCGGCGGCGGCCGCGTCGCGGAGCGCGGCGATCTCACCGAGCACCGCGTCCAGCACCGGTGCCAGCCGCGCGCCTTCGGCCTGGCGCGACTGCACCAGCGCGTCCAGCGCCGCCGCGAAGCCGGCCTGCACAGCCGCCGGCAGAGCGGCATCGGCGGTGCCCTCGGTCTCGGCCGGGGTGGCGGGGCGCAGCACGCCGGGCAGAGCCAGCAGCGCCTCGGCCCGGGGCGGCGGGCTGCCCGGGATGCGGGCGTGCAGCGCCAGGGCGAGCGCCAGCACCTGGTCGAGTGCTGCCTGGTCGGCCAGCAGCCGGGGCGCTTCGTCGCGGCGGAGGGTGAGGTTGGCGGTGATGCTGCCCCGGCGCAGCAGCCTGCCGGCGGTTTCGCGCAGAGGGGGCTCCAGCGTGTCGAGGCCCGGCGGCAGGCGCAGCCGCAGGTCGAGGCCGCGGGCATTGACGCTGCGCAGTTCCCAGCACCAGCCGACCGGGCCGGCGCTGCCCTCGCTGCGGGCGAAGCCGGTCATCGAGGCGAGCGCCACGGTCATGCTGTCTCCTGTCTCCGCCGCGGCGGTTCTAGCGCGGCGACGGGGGCGAGGCCATCCGGGCCGGGGGGCCTCGCGCCTGCTGCCCCGTCATCGCGCGCCGCGGCCGGGCAGGGGCGGTCCTGGTCGCGCCGGCGGGTGGCAAGACGCTTGGGGCATCCGTCCCGTTCCTGGTCTAGGCTGGGGCGATGCGGCTGCTGATCACCGGTGCCTCCTCCGGCCTGGGCCTGGCCCTGGCGCGCGCCCTGGCCGCGCCGGGGGCGGAGCTGCATCTGTCCGGGCGTGACGCCGCCCGGCTGGAGCAGGCCGCCGAAGCCTGCCGCGCCCTGGGGGCGGTGGTGCGGCCAATGGTGCTGGATGTGCGCGATGCCGCCGCCATGGCCGCCTGGGTGAGATCTGCCGGGCCGCTCGATCTGGTGATCGCCAATGCCGGGATTTCCGCCGGCACCGGCGGTTCGGCCGGACCTGGCGTCCCGGCCGGATCTGGCGTCTCGGCCGGACCTGGCGTCCCGGCCGAATCGGGGGCGGCGCCCGGGCTGGGCGAGCCGCCGGGCCAGATCCGGGCGATCTTCGCGACCAATCTCGACGGCATGTTGAACACCGTGCTGCCGGCGCTGGCGGTGATGGCGGGCCAGCCGCCGGGCGCGGACGGGGTGCGCGGGCGGATCGCCGTGGTGGCCTCGATCGCCGCCTTTCTCGCCCATCCCGGCGCACCGTCCTATTGCGCCGCGAAGGCGGCCGCCGATGCCTGGGTGGTGGCGACCGCCGCCTCGGCGCGCCGGCAGGGGATCGTGCTCAGCAGCGTCTGCCCGGGCTTCGTGCGCACGCCGATGACCGCGGTCAACCGCTTTCCCATGCCGGGGCTGATGGCACCCGAACATGCCGCCGCCATCATCCTGCGCGGCGTGGCGGCGGGGCACCGCCGGATCGCCTTTCCGTGGTGGCTGGCCGGCGGGGCGCGGCTCGCGGGGCTCCTTCCGCCCGCTCTGCTGGCGCGGCTACTGGCCGGGGCGCCGGCCAAGCCGGGCCTGGGCTGACGCATTCCCCTTGGGTACTCCCCGGGGAATGCCGGGTCCCGATGGGCCCCCCTGCGGACCCTGTGGG
>DAICZL010000178.1 GCA_027311165.1 bacterium | reverse complement strand
GTGCGGTGCTGCTGAGCCTGCTGCAATCGTGGTTCCTGCCCGACCTGCCCGACTGGCTGCACCTGCTGGGTGCGGCGATCGGCAACGGCTGGATGCAGCAGGTCGATCTGGCGCGCTCCATCGAGCTTATCTTCGGCATCGTGCTGGTGGTGATGATGCTGTTCCGCCGCGAGGGGCTGATCCCGGCCACCAGGCGGCAGGCGGCACTGACCTTCGACCAGCAGCACGCGGTGGTGACGCGCGGGCGCTTCGACAATCTGACCGGCCTCGGCGGTGAAAAGCGCACCGGCGAGGCGGCGCTCGAGGTGCTGGGTGTGACCGTGCGTTTCGGCGGGCTGGTGGCGCTGAAGGCGATCGACATCACGGTTCCGGTGGGCGGCGTGCTGGCGGTGATCGGGCCCAACGGGTCCGGCAAGTACACCATGTTCAACGTGATGACCGGCCTCACCGAGGCCGCCGGCGGCAGCATCAAATTCCACGGCCAGGAAGTGCTGGGGCTGAAGCCGCACGAGATCCTGAAGCTGGGCATGGCGCGGACCTTCCAGAACATCCGCCTGTTTCCCAATCTGACGGTGATGGAGAACGTGCTGATCGGCCAGCATGCCCGCCTGCATACGGGGCCGATCGGCGCGGTGCTGCGCCCGCCGCGCACCGTGGCTGAGGAGCGCGAGGCGCGGGAATGGGTGATGCAGATCCTGGGCGTGTTCGGCAACCGGCTGGTACCCCGCATCGACCAGGTGGTGAGCGGCCTGTCCTACGCCAACCGCCGCCGGGTGGAGATCGCCCGCGCCCTGGTGTCCCGCCCGCGCCTGCTGCTGCTCGATGAACCGACCGCCGGGATGAACCCCGCCGAGACCATCGAGCTCGCCGAGCAGATCAAGAGCCTGAACGGGCTCGGCCTCGCGGTGCTGCTGATCGAGCACAAGCTCGACGTGGTCACCAGCCTTGCCGACCGGGTGATAGTGCTCGACCATGGCGAGCGCATCGCTGAGGGATTGCCCGACGAGGTGCGCCGCGACGAGGAAGTTCTGCGCGCCTATCTGGGCCGCAATGCCCAGGCCGGAATGGCCGTTGCCGCAGGGAGCCCGGTCGGTGCTGCTTGAGTTCACCAACGTCAATACCTATTACGGCGATCTGCACGTCCTGAAGGACGTGAACTACACGATCGGCAGGGGCGAGATCGTGTCGCTGCTGGGCGGCAATGCCTGCGGCAAGTCGACCACCATGAAGACCATCATGGGTGTGGTGCGGCCGACCAGCGGCACCGTGGTATTCGACGGCAAGCCGATCGAGAAGCTGCCCACGGCGGAACGCGTGCGCCGCGGCATCGCCCCGGTGCTGGAAGCCCGGCGGCTGTTCCCGCGCATGACGGTGTTCGAGAACCTGGAGATGGGCGCCTATACCCGCAGGCGCGGCGCCGAGTTCGAGGAGGATCTGGAGCGCGTCTATCAGCTTTTCCCGCGCGTGAAGGAGCGCCGCCTGCAGCTGGCGGGCACGCTGTCGGGCGGGGAGCAGCAGATGGTGGCGATGGGCCGGGCGCTGATGGCGCGGCCGCGGCTGATCTGCATGGACGAGCCCTCGATGGGGCTGTCGCCGCTCTATGTCGAGCAGGTGTTCGAAATCATCCAGCACATCAACCGCCAGGGCACCACCATCTTCATGGTGGAGCAGAACGCCAACATGGCGCTGCAGGTCGCCCATCGCGCCTATGTGCTGCAGACCGGCCAGGTGGTGCTGCAGGGCAGCGCCGCGGAATTGCGGCAGAACCCGATGATCCGTGAGGCGTATCTGGGGGAGATGCAGGTGGCGCAGCCGATCGTGTAAGGAAGGCGAGGCTTCGCTCTCGACCTGCGATCCCGGGGGAGGCCCCCACAACGGATCGGGGGTCCAGGGGCCTCGGCTCCCTGGTGGGTGCAGGGCAGAGCCCCGGCCTTTCTTGAGGTGCCCCGATGCCCGAATCCGGCCTTCTGGACCGCGCCCTGCGCCGCATCTCCGCCGCCTGGCGCGACATGTCCGCCGGGGAGGAAGACGACAGCATCGCCGCGCAGATGCGCGCCTGCCTGGCGGCTCGCGGCGGCGAGGTCAGCGCCCGCAACCGCGCGGCGAGGCTGGCCCAGGCCTATCTGGCCCTGGACCAGGCCGGCCGCGCCGGGTTCCTGCGCGCACTGGCCGAGTTCGATTCCGACCGCGAGGCGGTGGCGCTGGCCTGCGCCGCGGTGCAGGACGCCACCGACCCGGCGGTGCTGGCGGCCGCCAAATCGGCCCTGCGCCGCGCGCTGGAACCGCCGCGGGTGCGGCTGCTGATGCAGTTCACCACCCTGCCGGACGGGATGAAATTCCTGGTCGATCTGCGCGCCGTGCTGCTGGGGCTGCGCGGGACCGATCCGCATCTGGCGGCGCTGGAGGCCGATCTGCGCCTGATGCTGGCCAACTGGTTCGATGTGGGGTTCCTGGAACTGCGGCGGATCGACTGGTCGAGCCCGGCATCCCTGCTGGAAAAACTGGTCGGCTACGAGGCGGTGCACGAGATCCGGTCCTGGCGGGATCTGAAGAACCGGCTGGATTCCGATCGCCGATGCTACGCGTTCTTCCATCCGCGCATGCCCGACGAACCGCTGATCTTCGTGGAAGTGGCGCTGGTGCAGGGGCTCGCCGGCAGCGTGCAGGCGCTGCTCGATGAGCATGCGCCGGTGGTCGATCCGCGGGCGGCCGATACCGCGATCTTCTATTCGATCAGCAACTGCCAGCGCGGGCTGGCCGGGATCAGCTTCGGCAATTTCCTGATCAAGCGGGTGGTCGATCTGCTGTCGGCGGAGTTTCCGGCGATCAGGACGTTTTCCACGCTGTCGCCGATCCCGGCCTTCCGCATCTGGCTGGAGGCGGCGCTGGCGGAAGATCCGCCGGTGGGGCTGTCGGCGGAGGAAGCCGCGGCGCTGCGCGCGGTGCAGCCGGCCGAGCCTTCCGGGGCGGCGGCGCTGGCGGCGATCCTGGCCCGGCGCGGCTGGGCGCGGGATCCGGCGGCGGTGAAGGCGGCCGAGCCCGTGCTGGTGCGGCTGTGCGCGCGGTTCCTGCTGACCGCGGGCGAGGGCGCCCGGGCGCCGGATCCGGTGGCGCATTTCCATCTGTC
The DNA here is from genome assembly GCA_027311165.1 of bacterium. Taxonomy (GTDB): domain Bacteria; phylum Pseudomonadota; class Alphaproteobacteria; order Acetobacterales; family Acetobacteraceae; genus DAICZL01. The sequence continues at coordinate 181 of DAICZL010000178.1, read as the reverse complement.
CAACGGGGCGCGGCTGGAGCGGATCAACATGCTGGGCGATGTGTCCGACAAGGGGGTGCGGGAGAGCGCGACCCTGATGGTGAACTATCTGTATGACCCGGCGCGGATCGAGGATCTGCACGAGGCCTATGCCGGGGCGGGGCGGCGGAATGCCTCGGCCGCGGTGAGGAAGCTGGTGCGG
>DAICZL010000176.1 GCA_027311165.1 bacterium | reverse complement strand
GTGCGGTTTCTGTGCGCGGGCCAAGCGCCTGCTGGATGCCAAGGGCATCACCTATGCCGAGATCGACGCCCCCGCCGGCACGCCGGCGCGGCAGGAGGCGAGCCGGCGCTCGGGCGGCAGCCGAACCGTGCCGCAGATCTTCATCGACGGACGCCATATCGGCGGCTGCGACGATCTCCTGGCGCTGGACGCGCGCGGTGGGCTCGATCCGCTGCTGCGGGCCGGCTGAAAACAGCGCATTCCATTTACCTTGATTTGCCATAATCCGTTGGAATTGTCTCGTCCGGACTGCCAGTCTGTGGCAGCGGGGGACTGGTCTCCTGTCTGGAGCCCCGGAGGGCGGCTCGGGGCAGGATCCAGCCAGGGCCTGCCGGTGGGGCGGCCGGCGACGTTCGGTCCGGCCGCGCCGCACGAGGCCGGGGCGCGCGCTTATGCGACGCGGACGGGGATGCGGATGGAAGTTGCGCGATGATACACTATCAGTTGCAATGTGGACGCGGACACGGCTTTGACGGGTGGTTTCCTGGCAGCGATGCGTTCGACCGCCAGGCGGCGCGCGGACTGGTCGAATGCCCGGTCTGCGCCGATACCGCGGTCCAGCGCGCCCTGATGGCCCCGGCCCTGGCGCGACACGGCGCCGGCCGCGCCTCCGGCCCGCACGCCGAAGCAGCGCCGCCGCAGGCCGCTTCCGATATGGCGGTCTCGGGAGAACGTTTGCCCGACCATGTCCGTGCCGCGCTGCAGCGTATCCGCGCCGAGGTCGAGCGCCATTGCGACTATGTCGGCCCGGATTTCGCCGAGGAGGCGCGACGCATCCATCGCGGCGAGACGCCGCACCGCGCCATCTATGGCGAGACCACGTCGGACCAGGCGGAGCAACTGGCCGAGGACGGGATCGAGGTCGCCCGCATTCCCTGGGTGCCGCGCGCCGACGGCTGAGCGCGCGGATCGGCCGGCAGGGATCGGTCTCTGCGCCATCGCGGCATCGGCGCGTGCGCGGCCGGGTCAGGCGCGCTCGGCCGCAAGGATGAAGTTCACGCTGAGGTCGTGGCTGATCCGCCAGCTGCCGCTGAACGGGTCGAAGCTCATGCCGGCGATATCGGCCACCCGCAGCCCGGCCCCGCGCAGCAGCGCCGCGAGTTCGCCCGGGGTCAGGAAGCGGCGCCAGTCATGCGTACCCCTGGGCAGCCAGCGCAGCACGTATTCGGCGCCGAGCTTGGCGACCAGGAAGGATCGCGGGGTGCGATTGAGGGTGGACAGGAACAGCCGACCGCCCGGGGCCAGCAGCCCGGCCAGGGCGGTGATGAAGCCCCTCGGGTCGGGCACGTGCTCGATCACTTCCAGCGCAGTGATGGCAGCGAACCGCTCGGTCCCGGCCAGCAGGTCCTCGACCGTGCCGACCTCGTAGTCCAGCCTCAGGCCCTGGCCCTCGGCATGGGCGCGGGCCGCAGCGATCGCGGCGGCGGCGGCATCGAGACCCAGCACCGCACAGCCGCGCCGGGCCAGCGCCTCGGCGGCCAGCCCGGCGCCGCAGCCGATATCGAGCAGGCGCAGGCCAGGCATGCCGTCCGGCGCCTGGCCCGGCCGGCCCAGCCGGTCGGCGATCCAGCCGACCCGCAGCGGGTTCATCAGATGCAATGGCCGCATCGGGCCCATCGGGTCCCACCAGCGCCCCGCCAGGGCGTCGAACCTGGCGATCTCCGCGGCCGAGACCGACGCTGCCGTGCTGCTCTGCATATTGCCGCCCCTCCGTCCGGCCGGTATGTGAGCCCGCCCGGCCGGCGGCGCAATCCGCTCCTGGCCCGGAGACTGCGCAAGGCAGCGCAATCCGGACCGGGCTGTCCGCCGCTGGGACCCGCCGAAGACAGGCGGCTTCGCAGGATCGGTTTCCTCCCACGCCCGCAAGCCGCCTCACGCCCACAAGCTGCGCTGTGCCCAGAAGCTCCAATCGGATCGCAAGCAGATGGCCCGTATCGTGATGAAATTCGGCGGCACCTCGGTCGCTGACCTCGACCGTATCCGCAACGTCGCCGCCCGCGTCCAGCGCGAGGCCCAGGCCGGCCACGAGGTCGCGGTGGTGGTCTCCGCCATGGCCGGGGTCACCAACCAGCTGGTCGGCTGGTGCCAGGCCCTCTCGCCGCTGCATGATGCCCGCGAATATGATGCGGTGGTCGCGACCGGCGAGCAGGTCACCGCCGGGCTGCTCGCGATCGCGCTGCAGGAGCGCGGCGTGGAGTCGCGGTCCTGGCTCGGCTGGCAGGTGCCCCTGCATACTTACGGGGCCCATGGCAAGGCGCGGATCGCGGCGATCGAGGGGGCGGAACTGGTCCGCCGCCTGGGGGCGGGCCAGGTGGCGGTGGTGGCGGGCTTTCAGGGGATCGGTCCGGACCACCGGGTCACCACGCTCGGCCGGGGCGGGTCGGACACCTCGGCGGTGGCTCTGGCCGCTGCGCTCAAGGCGGATCGCTGTGACATTTATACCGATGTCGAGGGGATCTACACGACCGATCCACGAATCGTTGCGAAGGCACGGAAGCTCGATAAGATCGCGTATGAGGAGATGTTGGAACTGGCCTCGCTCGGTTCCAAGGTGCTGCAGACGCGCAGCGTCGAGCTGGCGATGAACGAGCGGGTACGCCTGCAGGTGCTGTCCAGCTTCGTGGACGCACCCGGCACTCTGGTGGTGGATGAGGACGAAATCGTGGAAAAGGAAGTGGTGACCGGCATCGCCTATTCGCGCGACGAGGCGAAGGTGACGGTGCGACGAGTGCCGGACCGGCCGGGCATCGCCGCCGCCATCTTCGGCGCGCTGTCGGGCCAGAACATCAACGTGGACATGATCGTGCAGAACGTCTCGCTGGACGGCACCACCGACATGACCTTCACCGTGGGCAAGTCCGATCTGCCGCGGGCGCGCGCGGCGTTGTCCGACGCCGCCACCCAGATCGGCTATGCCGAGATCAGCGCCGACCCGGACGTGGCCAAGATCAGCGTGGTCGGGGTGGGGATGCGCAGCCATACCGGCGTCGCCAACACCATGTTCCGCGCGCTCGCCGACAAATCGATCAACATCCAGGTGATCTCCACCAGCGAGATCAAGGTGAGCGTGCTGGTCGGCGCCGAATACACCGAGCTCGCTGTGCGTGCGCTCCATACCGCCTACGGCCTCGATGCCGCCTGACGTTCCCGCACCCGAACTCTCCCCCCACGGCTTCCCCGACCGGGGCATCGATCAGGCGCGGGCGGCACTCGACCGGCTCTGGGCGCGCGGGACCGCTTTCCTGGGCACCGAGACCGCCATCATGGGCGGGGCGATGAGCTGGCTCAGCGAACGGCATCTGGTCTCGGCCATCTCGAACGCCGGCGGGTTCGGGGTGATCGCCTGCGGCGCGATGACCCCGGCGCTGCTGGAGGAAGAGATCGCCGCCACCCAGGCGATGACCAGCAAGCCTTTCGGGGTGAATCTGATCACCATGCACCCCGATCTCGATGCGCTGATCGCGGTCTGCCTCGCTGCCCGCGTCGGCCATATCGTGCTGGCCGGCGGCATCCCGCCCGGGGCAGCGGTCCGCGCGGTGAAGGATGGCGGGGCGAAGCTGATCTGCTTTGCCCCGGCCCTGGTGCTGGCGAAGCGCCTGGTGCGCTCGGGGGCGGACGCGCTGGTGATCGAGGGCTCGGAGGCTGGCGGCCATATCGGCCCCGTCAGCCTGACCGTGCTGGCTCAGGAGATCCTGCCCCATATCCGCGACGTGCCGGTCTTCGTTGCCGGCGGGCTCGGCCGTGGCGAGGCGATCCTGGCCTATCTGGAACTCGGCGCCGCCGGTGCCCAGCTCGGCACGCGCTTCGTCTGTGCCCGCGAATCGGTCGCCCATCCGCGCTTCAAGCAGGCCTTCATCCGCGCCAATGCCCGCGACGCGCTGCCCTCGATCCAGCTCGACGAGCGGTTTCCGGTGATCCCGGTGCGTGGCCTGGTCAATGCCGGCACCAGGCGCTTCCTGGCCCACCAGGCCGAGACCCGCGACCGGTTCGAATCCGGGGAGCTCAGCAAGGAAGCGGCCCAGCTGGTGATCGAGCGTTTCTGGGCGGGGGCGCTGCGCCGGGCGGCGATCGAAGGCGACATCGAAGAGGGTTCGATGATGGCCGGCCAGTCGGTAGGCATGGTCGCCGCCGAACAGCCCACGGCCGAGATCATCGCCGAACTTATCGGCCAGGCGCTGGCGGCACTGCGCGCCCGGCCGTGACCGCGCGCCGAAGGCGTGGAGCTGCGGCACGGCCAGGGGCTTCGTCCCCAGCCCCCCTGCGTTGGAGATTGGCCCCCGACGCATGCGGAACCAGCGCACGCGGAACCAGCGCACGCGGAACCAGCGGAGGCGGGACCAGGCAACGGGGCAATCGGGTTTCCGGCGGGCCGGGGGAGTGCGAGGCCGGGAATCGCCGGTTCCTGGCGGGGCCCAGGGCACCATGGGGGCAGCGCCCTGACCTTGCCGAGACCAGGCCAGGGTCGGGATGACACCCCCGGTGGTGCCGGGCCAGGCTCCGTTGCCCGCGCGACGGCTGCTCGCCCGGCTGCGCGCCACCCTGGCCGCCTCGACCGCGCCGCTGCCTGAACTGGTGCGGCTGATCGCCGCCGAGCTGGTGAGCGAGGTCTGCTCGGTCTACGTGCTGCGGCCGGGCGACATCCTGGAACTGGCGGCCACCCAGGGGCTGCGCGCCGAGGCGGTGGGGCGCACCAGGCTGCGGGTCGGCGAGGGCATCGTCGGCATCGCCGCCGCCACCGGCGAGGTGCTCAACCTCGCCGACGCCCAGAACCACCCCGCCTATGTGTTCCGCGCCGAGACCGGCGAGGCGGCCTATGCCTCGATGATCGCCGTGCCGGTGCGCCGGGCCGGCCGCACCCTTGGCGTGCTGACGGCCCAGAACCTCACCCCCCGCCGCTACGCCGACGACGAGGTGGAGGTGCTGGAGACGGTGGCGATGCTGCTGGCCGAGGCGTTGCTGGCCGCGCGCGCGGCCGATTTCGCCGCCGGGGCGATGTCGCGGGTGTTCACCGCCACGCCCCTGGTCGCCGGCATCGCGATCGGGCCGGTGGTGCTGCTGACCGCTCGTCACAGCGCCGTCCGGCTGCTCGCCGAGGATCCGGACGCCGAGCGCGTCCGGCTCGACGCCGCCGCGCGGACCATGCAGCGCGAGCTCGACGAGCTGATCGCCGAGCGCCTGCCGGACGGCCACGAGGCGGGCGGGGCGGAGGCGGCGGCGTCACGCGAGGTGCTGGAGGCGTATCGCCTGGTCGCCTCGGAGGGCGGCTGGCTCAAGCGGATCACCGAGGCGGTGCGCGGCGGGCTGACCGCCGAGGCCGCGGTGCAGCGCGTCGCCGGGGAACTGCGCGAGCGGATGCGGCGGATCGCCGATCCCTATCTGCGCGAGCGGCTGGCCGATATCGACGATCTGGCCTTCCGGCTGCTCGCGACGCTGGATGGCGGGCCGCGCCCGCAGGTCCCGCCCGGTGCGATCCTGATCGCCCGCCGCATCGGCCCGGCCCAGCTGCTGGACTGGCAGGCCCGCGGCATCGGTGGCGTGGTGGTCGAGGAGGCAAGCCCCTCGGGCCATGCCGCGATCATCGCGCGGTCGCTCGGCCTGCCCACGCTCGGCGCCGTGCATGGCGTGCTGGAGGCGGTCGAGGAGGGCGAGGAGATCGTGCTGGACGCGGTGGACGGCCAGCTGATCCTGCGCCCGGAGATGAGCGTGGTGCTGGCCTATCAGCGGGTGCTCGAAGCCGAGAGCGCGCGGCGGGTGGAATGGCGGGGGCTTGCCGAGCGGCCCGGCCGCACCGCCGACGGCGTGCGGGTCTCGCTGATGCTCAATGTCGGCCTGCCCTCGGAACTGGCGCAGCTGGAGGCGACCGGCGCCGAGGGGATCGGGCTGTTCCGCACCGAGATCCCGATGCTGGCGCGTGGCGGCGTCGCCGATCTGCCCGAGCAGACCGCGATCTATGCGCGCGTGCTGGACGCTGCCGGGGGGCGGCCGGTGCTGTTCCGCACCCTCGATCTGGGCGGGGACAAGCTGCTGCCCGGGGCGCCGCGGCCGGAGGAGGAAAACCCGGCGATGGGCTGGCGGTCGCTGCGCATCGGCCTCGACCGGCCCTCGGTGCTGCGCCGCCAGCTGCGGGCCCTGGTACGCGCCGCCGGCGGGCGGGATTTGTCGGTGATGTTCCCGATGGTCGCCACCATCGCCGAATTCCGCGCCGCCCGCGCCCTGCTGCTGGCCGAGGTCGCGCGCGCCGACCCCGGGCCGGCGCGGCTCGCGATCGGCACGATGCTCGAAGTGCCGGCGCTGCTGTGGCAGCTGCCGGGCCTGTTCGCCGAGGCCGATTTCGTCTCGATCGGCACCAACGATCTGATGCAGTTCCTGTTCGCCGCGGACCGCGGCGCGCCGGGGGTGTCCGGCCGCTACGATGTGCTGTCAGCCCCGGTGCTCGATCTGCTGGAGCAGGTGCTGGCGGCGGGGCTCGGCAAGCCGGTCTCGGTCTGCGGCGAGGCGGCGGCCAGGCCGCTTGAGGCGCTGACGCTGGTCGGGCTCGGCTTCACCTCGCTGTCGATGCCGGCCTCCGGCGTGCTGGCGATGAAGGCGCTGCTGGGCAGATTCGATCTCGGCGCGTTCCGGCCGGTGCTGGCGGCGCTGCGCCGCCGCTCCGACGGGGCCGCCAGCCTGCGTGAGCCGATCGGCGCCTGGGCGCGCGAGCAGGGTCTGGTGGACTGATGCGGACGGTCCCGCGGGAGTGACAGCGAAGAGCAGGGCCGGCGATGGCCGTGCTCCGCCATGTCCGGCACGACATCGACCGAAAGAGCGGCGCGCGATGGCGGATCCCCGGGGCGCCGGACGGGTCGGCAGTGCCGGTTGGTCGAACACGCTGGTTGCGGCAGGTGCCGGGATTTGGGTGAATCGGGTCTTTTGTGAATGAATTGCCCAGGAGGGGTGTCCTCGGGGCATGCCTGGTCACCGGCGGGCCGGTTCGCGACCGGCGGCGGGCACAGCGGGACCAGCCGGGGAACCGCCCCGCGCCTGCCCCGTTGGCAAGCGTTGGCGGAGCGGGTTAGATGGCGCGATCCCGGGCGGGGGTATGCGCCCGGGATCCACCAGCCGCTACCGGGCAGATCGTTTCGCGGAATCGGGCCATCGTGCTGTTGCGTCGCAGATTCAGGATTGCGGGTATGTCGTCCGGCTTTGCGGACGAGGCCGAGCCGTTGCCGGAGGCGCCACGGGTCGGGTCGGACCTGCTGGCGGCGCGGCTGCGCCTGGGCTGGGAATTGCCCGAGGTGGCGGCGCGGCTGCGCATCCGGCTGCCCTATCTCGCGGCGATCGAGGAGGGCAGGATCGGCGATCTGCCGGGCAATGCCTATGCCGTGGGGTTCGTGCGCAGCTATGCCGCGCTGCTCGGCCTCGATCCCGAGGAGGTCGGGCGGCGCTTCCGCGATGAAGCGGCGGAGGTGAACCGGCTGACCGAGTTGCAGTTTCCCGTGCCCGCCCCCGAACGCGGCGCCCCGGCCGGTGCGGTGGTGCTGCTGGGGGTGATCCTGGCGATCGGCGCCTATGCCGGCTGGTACCGGCTTTCGGGCGATGGCAATCTGCCGCCCGAGGTGGTACCGCCGGTGCCCGAGCGTCTGGCGCCGCTGGCGCAGCAGGCGATCCCGCTGCTGGTGCCGGCAGGTCGCCCACCGGGCGCGATCGCCGCTGATTCCGCGACCACGCCGTTTGCCACGCCGGAGGGTGCCGGTCCGGTCGTCTCGGTGCCACCGAGCCAGGCCGCGGCTGCGATCCCGGCCGCCGAGCGTCCGGGATCGC
>DAICZL010000162.1 GCA_027311165.1 bacterium | reverse complement strand
GATCGCCCACCGCGTCGAGCCGCAGGCTCGGGGGCAGGGATTCCTGGATCTTGGGCAAAAGCGCCTTGACCCCGGCGATGATGTCGAGCGTCGAGGCCGAACCCGCCTTCTGGATCGTCATCAGCACCGCGTGGCTGCCATCGACCCGCACGATGTTGGTCTGCGGCGGCGCGCCGTCGTGTACATAGGCGACATCGCGGATATAGATGACGGTACCGTTCACCTGGCGGATCGGCAGGTCATTGAGCTCGGCGATCTCGCGCGGGGCGTCGTTGAGCGAGACGATGTATTCGAACTTGCCGACCTTCTCGGTGCCGACCGGGGTGATCAGGTTCTGCCGGGCGAGCGCTTTCACCACGTCCTGCGCCGACAGACCATGGGCCTGCAGCTTCACCTGGTCGATATCCACCTGCACCTGCCGCACCATGCCGCCATAGGGGGAGGGGATGGCGGCGCCGGCGACGGTTGCGAGCTGGGGCCGGATGAAGTTCTGGCCATAGTCGAACAGAGCCGATTGCGACAGCTTGGAGCTGGACAGAGCGAGCTGCAGGATCGGCACGGAGGAGGCGTTGAACACCAGCACGTAGGGCGGGGTGATGCCCGGCGGCAGCAGTTTCAGCACGGTCTGAGAGGCGGCGGTGACCTGCGCCAGTGCGCCGCTGATATTGACCCCGGGCTGGAAGAAGATCTTGACGATACCGAAGCCAGCGAGTGACTGGCTCTCGATATGCTGGATGTCGTTGACCTGGGTGGTCAGCGTGCGTTCGTAATAATAGACGACCCGGCCCGACATGTCGTCGGGCGGCAGGCCGTTATAGGTCCACACCACGCTCACGACCGGAATGCCGATATTGGGGAAGATATCGGTCGGCGTCCGCACGGCGGCCAAACCACCGAACAACACGATCAGGATGGCGAGCACGACGAAGGTGTAGGGGCGCTGCAAGGCGATGCGGACGATCCACATCAGGCAGAGTTCTCCATGCCCGTCGGCCGGGCGCCAGCCGCGGCCCCCGGATCAGGGCCCCGAAGGTCTATAGCCAGCCACCCGTCCGGCTTGAATGAAAAAATTCTTTAGTCTCCGCGCCCGAACCGGGGGGCTCGCCCGCCCGGTGCGTCAATCCGCGAACCGGGGGCCGCTACGGCCCGGCCGGCAGCCTCGCCAGCAGCGCCTGGGCATAGCGGCCGAGCCGCGCCTCGAGCTGCACCGGCACCTCGCAGGCATAGCGCATGGTGCGCTGGGTCTCCTCGAACTGGCGGATGACATAGGCGCGCCGCTCGGCAACCTCCTCATGGGCGGCATCGGTGCTCCCCTCGGGCAGCGCCGGCAGGGCATGCTGCTCGGTGCTGATCCGGTCTACCAGCGCCGCGATCTCGCGCTGGCGGCGGGCGAGCTCCCTGATCCGGGCGATCACCTCGGCGCGGGCCTCGTTGGTCGCCTCCAGCAGCCCGGAAAACGCCAGCGGCAGCGCCGCCACACGGCGTTCCCCTGGCAGGGCGTCGGCGAAACCGGTCACCAGCGCAAGGCCGGCCTCGGCGGACACCGTGCGGGGGGCGGCGGCAGCGACCAGGGACACGATCGCAGGGTCCTGGCGCCAGGCTCCCGCCGGGGGCAAAGCCGGGCCGTTCCAGACACTGCCGGCGCTGAGCTCGGGCACCAGGCGCTGCTGGCAGGGCCAGTCCTGGTCGCGCGCCGCGGCCGGCGTGACCGCTGCCAGCCCGGCCACGTCCAGCAAGAGTGCAGCCATCCCGGTGGCCAGCACGAGCGCGGGCAGGCGCATGCGGATCATTCGGGCGGTCCTCCGCGCCTTGCCATCATGCCGCGGCCGGGATCATAGCCGATCACCGCCAGCGCCATGAACACCGCCAGATATCCCAGCACCACCAGCCCCGACAGCCAGTCCAGCTCGCCATACAGGGCGAAGCGGATCAGCTCGGTCGCATGGGTGAACGGATTGACCTGGCAGATCCAGTACAGCGGGATACTGGCATCGTGGATGCGCCAGAGCGGGTTCAGCGCCGAGGAGGCGAAGAACATCGGGAAGATCACGAAATTCATCACCCCGGCGAAATTCTCGAGCTGGCGGATGAACGAGGACAGCACCAGCCCGAGCGCCCCCAGCATCAGCCCGGCCAGAATCAGCGCCGGCAGCACGGTCAGATAGCCGATCGGCGGCGGGTCGATCTCCCAGAACCAGGCGATCGCCAGGAACAGATAGACCTGCACCACCGAGACGAACACGCCGGCCAGCAGCTTCGCCCCCAGCAGGAACCAGCGCGGGAAGGGGCTGACCATGAGCGTCTTCATGCTGCCCATCTCGCGGTCATAGACCATCGACAGCGAGGACTGCATGCCGTTGAACAGCTGGATCATCGCCGCCAGGCCGGGGGCGATATAGACCTCGTAGGGGATATAGGTCTGATAGGGCGGGATGATCGACAGCCCGAGCGTGAAGCGGAACCCGGCGGCGAAGATGCCAAGCCAGACCAGGGGCCGCACCAGGGCCGAGACGAAGCGGCCACGCTGATGCACCCAGCGCAGCGCCTCGCGCAGTACGATGCCGTTGAGGCAGCGCAGATATTGTGCGCCGGTCACGCTCCCTGCCCCTCCGGCCCGTCCGGTTCCCCGCCCGGCCCGGACCGGCCCGGACCGGGCGGTCGGGGCATGTCATCGGCGGCGCGGATCAGGGCATTGAACGCCTCGCCCAGCCCGGGCTGGCCGCTCGCTGCGACCATTTCGGGCAGCGGCCCGTCGGCCAGCACCTGGCCGCGATGCAGCACGATGATCCGCGAGTCGCGATTGGCCTCGTCGATCAGATGGGTCGCCCACAGCACCGCCAGCCCCTGGCGCGCGCACAGGCCGCGCACGTGCTGCACCAGGAAGCGGCGGCTTTCGATGTCCAGCCCCACGGTCGGTTCATCGAGCAGCAGCAGCGCCGGATCGTGCACCAGGGCGCGCGCCAGCTCCACCCGCCGGCGCTGCCCGCCGGACAGCTGGCGCACTCGATCGCCCCGCCGCTCCAGCAGGTTGACATGGCCCAGTTCGGCCTCGATGCGCTGGCGGGCGCGGGCCCGCGGCATGCCGTGCAGCGCCGCGTGATAGGCCAGGTTCTGCTCCACCGTCAGATCGAGATCGAGCGTCGCCTGCTGGAACACCACACCCATCCGCGACAGCGCCGCGCTGGGGCTCGCGCGCATGTCGCTGCCGAACACCGCGATGCTGCCTTCCGCCGCGTGGTACAGATGGGTGATCAGGGCGAACAGGGTGGTCTTGCCCGCCCCGTTCAACCCGAGCAATACCGAGAACTGCCCCGGCGCGACGGTAAAGCCGACCTGGTCCAGCACCTTGCGGGTGCCGAAGCGGTGGCTGAGGCCGGTGACGCGCAGCGCCGCCCCATCGGTGGTCATGGCGAAAAGGCCACGGCATCGCCCCGGACCCGCCAGGGATCAGCGCGCGCCGGGCCGGCAGGCCCCGGAGGGCAGCCTCCTCCGCCAGCAAGCCGGGGCCACGATCCCGGCGTGTCGCCGACGGGCGGAGACGATCGGTCTCGCCGCCCTTTCGCCCAAGCGGGGCAGAGCCCGGCGGCAGCTTCCGACCCGATCAAGGCGCCACCACGACACCCCAGGGCAGCTGCCCCACCGGCACCGACTTCACCACTTTCAGCGCCGCCACATCGATCACCGAGATGTCGTTGCTGACGCCGTTGGTGGTGAACAGCCGCTTCTGATCGGCCGAGAAGGCCAGGTTCCACACGCGCTGGCCGACCAGCAGGTATTTCTTCACCTCGAACGTGGCGGGGTCGATCACCGCGACGCGGTTGGCCGGTCCCAGCGCCACGAAAGCGTTCTGCCCGTCCGCCGAGAGCGCGATGCCCACCGGCTGGATCGTCTCACGCGTCACGCCGGGGATCTGGAAGCTGATCGTGTGCAACACCTTGTGATTAACCGCATCGATCACCGCGACGGTGCCCCCGACCTCGGAGGACACCCACACTTTCGATCCGTCGGCGGTCCATACGACGCGGCGCGGCCGGCTACCCACCAGCACATTGGCCAGCACCTGGTGGCTGGCGATGTCGATGAAATGCGCCATGCTGGTGGTTTCGGAGGTGTTCACCACGATCTTACCGTCCGGGCTGACCCCCATCCCCTCCGGCTCGACGCCCACCGGGATCTCGGTCTCGACCCGGCTGTCGGCGATGTTCAGCACCGAGACCATGGCGTCGTTCTCATTGGCGACGAACAGGGTCTTGCCATCGGGGCTGATGTCGAAGGTCTCGGGGTCTGGGCCGCTCGGCAGGATGCGGGTGACCTTCAGGAGGGCGAGGTCCAGCACCTCGATATGGTCGTCGTCGCTGGTGCAGATATAGAGTTCCTTGCCGTCATGGGACAGCACGATGCCGCGCGGCCTGGCCCCCACCGGCACCGTCGCGATCGTCGCGTAGCTCTGCCCGTCGAGCACGGTGATCGTGTTGTCCTTCTCATTCGACACGAGGATGCGCTCGGCGCGCGCCGGCAGGGCGAGCGCGACCAGCAGCGCCGGCAGCAGGAAACGGGTCATGGCTTATGGCATTTCGTTTCGGGTTGATCGATGCCGAGCGTGTCGAGCTCGGAGTCCGGATGCAAAAAGCCCGGCTGCGGGGAGACCGACACCAGTGACTGCGTGTCCATCAGCAGCACCGGCTGACGCAACTGGCCGTCCCAGGGACGGAAGGTCAGGCTGACCCCTTTGAAGGCGGCGAGCTGGAAATCCTTGCCGTGCAGGAAACCGGCGAGGGCGGCAGCGTCGGTGCTGGCCGAACGCGTCGCCGCCTCGCCGATCGCGCGCACCGCCATCCAGGCGCCGAAATCCCGCTCGGTCATCCAGCGATGGGCGACTTTCTGGAAGCGCAGCTGCAGCTGTGTCGCGCCCCATTCCTCGAAGGGAAACTGCCAGGCGGTCGGCACCAGCCCCGCCGTGCCCATCACCGGGCGCGGTTCGGTGGTGCGATAGGAAAGTTCATCGCCGAATTCGCCGGTGGTATCGGCCACCAACAGCACATCGTAAGACAGGCCCTGGGTGAAGCGCGCCACTTCGTTGGCAATGGCGAAATGCCCGGTATCGGTGCGCCGCGCCCCGGGATCGAAGGTCCAGGGCTTGTCGTCCACCAGCTTCATGCGGAATTTCCTGGCGCTGCGCCGCAGCGCGTCGGCATAGGCGCGATCGGCCTCGGTCTTGCCCACCACCAGCAGCAGGTTGCGCCACTGCTTCACGGTCAGATACTGCATCAGCGCATCGGCGCGCATGGCATCGCTCGGCAGCAGATGCAGCACGTTGGCCCGGCAGCCCTCGGCGCGCAGACTGTCCGCCGTGCTGGTGGCATCGAGGAAGGTATCGGCCTTCGCCTCCGGCAGATCGACGAGCTGCAGCAGGATCGGCGCCGGCAGATCGGTCACGAACAGCGTATGGCCGGACGCCGCCAGAGCGTGGAACGCCGCCAGCACCCCCGCCGCGTCGTGCGCGACCGTCTCGTCCAGCACGTAGGATTGCTTGAGGAACCGCCCGGTGGTCTGATTGTCGCGCAGCGCGAGCCGGGCGCCTTGCAGTCCATCCTCGGCGGGGGGGATCTCGAGCGCGCTGAGCGCCACATGCGCCGGCTCGGTGAACCCTAGATAGGCGATCGCGATCGTGCCGGCCGGGCCGGCAGCGGGCGGCGGGCCGGACGTCGCGGCGGGGACTTGCGCCTGGCCAGCCACGGACCACAACAGCACCACAGCCAGAGCCGCCCAAGCCCGCAGCGGGCCCGATCCACGCCGACCAGACCGAAGCGGGTCCGCCCGTCGCCGATCCGGCCCGTCCTGCTCCGCCCGAACGCGCTCAGCAGCGCAGCGCCGCAGCATCTTTCCGTCCCCTCCGGTGCCGACGCGGCGCCCATTCGCTGTCGGCGCCCGCCGAGGCCGACACCCGGGTCCGGCCCGCGGCTGGCTCGGGCCGCGCACCGGGCACCCGGCCGCATCTTTTGTCAGCGACCGCCGGGTGCTATCCTCCCGAGGCGCGCAGCATGAGTATCAGCAGGATCCGCGCGCCGGCAATGAGGGAGGGATGAAAAATGCTCCATCCGGCGCGCGCCGGCGCGATCCGGGGCCGCATGCGCGGCCGCGGCATTGTCCGGGGGCTCGCAGTCCGGGGCCTCGCAGTCCTGGGCCTCTCAGTCCGGGGCCTCGCAATCCGGGGGCTCGTAATCCTGGGCCTGGCGCTCCTGGGCTTCCTGGTCCTCGCCCCGGCGATGCACGGGGCCGGCGCCGCGGATGTGCCGCGCATCGCGGTGTTCGATTTCGACATCATCAACACCTCGCTCGAACCGACCACGCCGGTGGAGCAGGAGCGCGCCCGCCAGCTTGGCGCGCAGCTGCGGGCAATGCTGGCGGGGTCCCTGAAATACGACGTGGTGGATATCGCCACGCTGCGACCGCGCATCGCCGCCGGCACCGAGATCCGCAACTGCAACGGCTGCGAACGCGACCTCGCCCGCCTGCTCGGGGCGGATCTCGCCGCGGTGGCCTGGGTGCAGAAAGTCAGCAATCTGATCCTGAACGTCAATGTGGTGATCGAGGACGCGAAGACGGGGGCGAAGCTCGCCGGCGGCAGCGTCGATATCCGCGGCAACACCGATGAAAGCTGGCAGCGCGGGCTGAGCTATCTGGTCCGCAACCAGATCCTCGATCGCTGAGCCGGACCGCGGCGGAAGGAAGGCCAGGGGCTTGGCCCCGGCACGCCAGACCGGCCATTGACAGCGAGGGGACAGACGCCAGGATGAGAGGCGAAGCCGGTGACGCCTGCCGGCATGCCATCACGCCCAGGGGGGGCGTCCGCATGCATCCAACACGTCGCAGCCTGATGCTCGCTTCGCTGACGGCTGCCATCTCCCTGGCGCCGCGCGGGCGCGCCGGCCAGGCTCGCGCGGCGACCCCGCTGCGCATCGGCACGCTGCGCTTCGGCTCGCTCGGCTGGGAACTCGACGTCATCGCCCGCCATCATCTGGCCGAGGCCGCCGGTCTCACGATCGAGCCGGTGGAGTTCGCCTCCAACCAGGCGATCCAGGTCGGGCTGCAGGGCGGCCGGGTGGACATGGTGGCAACCGATTTCCTGTGGGTCGCGCGCAGCCGCGCCGGCGGCGCCGACTGGACCTTTGTGCCCTTCTCCAACGCGCTCGGCGCGCTGATCGCCCCGCAGGACGGCGCGGTGCGGGCGATCACCGATCTGCCGGGCAAGCGCCTGGGCATCGCCGGCAGCCAGCTCGACAAGAGCTGGCTGATCCTGCGCGCCTTTGCCAGCAAGACCGCCGGCATCGATCTCGACGCGACGGCGCAGAAGAGCTTAGGCCCGCCGCCGCTGCTGGCCGAACAGATGGCGGCGGGGCGGCTCGATGCGGTGCTCACCTTCTGGCCGTTCGCCGCGCGGGCCGAAGCGGCGGGCATGCGCCGGGTGCTCGCGGTCGAGGACGCGCTTGCCGGGCTCGGCATCGGCGCCGGCGCGCCGATGGTGGGGTTCGTGTTCTCCGAAGCCTGGGCGGCGAAGAACCGCGCGACGCTGGACGGCTTCATCACCGCCGCCCGCGGGGCCGGGAGCATCCTCGACAGCAGCGACGCCGAATGGACCGAGATCGCCAGGCTGACCGGCGCGTCCGGCCCGGCCGAACTCGCGCGCCTGCGCGACTGGTTCCGCCAGGGCATTCCCCGCGACTGGGGCGAAGACCAGCGGGCGGCGGCGGCGAAACTCTACGGCGTGCTCGCGGCGATCGGCGGACCGGACCTGGTGGGGCCGGCGCAGTCCCTGCCGGCAGGGACGTTCTGGCAGGCATCTTGGCAGAGCTCCACCCGGTAAGCCGCCTGCTCCGGGCGGCACAGCCCCGCCTGGTCTCGGTCCTGGCGCTGCTGCTGGTCTGGCAGATCGCGGCGATGCTGGCGGGCGCGCGGATGCTGCCAGCGCCGGGGGCGGTGTTCGCGGCATTGCTGGAACAGGCGCGCTCGGGCGCCCTCGGGATCAACCTCGCGCTCACGCTCGGGCGCATCGCCGCCGCGTTCAGCCTGGCGATGGTGCTGGGCACCGCAATCGGCGTCGCGCTCGGCACCTGGCGTCGGCTCGACCTGCTGTTCGACAGCTGGATCATCGCCCTGCTCAACATGCCGGCGCTGGTCGTGATCGTACTGATCTATGTCTGGTTCGGTCTGTCCGATACCGCCCTGATCGTCGCCGTGGCGCTCAACAAGCTGCCCACCACGGCGGTGACGCTGCGCGAGGGCACCCGCGCGATCGACCGCTCGCTGGTGGAAATGGCGCACAGCTTCCAGATGCGCCGGTCAGACGTGCTGCGCCATGTCGTGCTGCCCCAGCTCACCCCCTATCTGTTCGCCGCCGCCCGCGCCGGGCTGGCGCTGATCTGGAAGATCGTGCTGGTGGCCGAATTGCTGGGCCGCAGCGACGGCGTGGGCTTCCAGATCGGCGTCTATTTCCAGCTGTTCGACGTGACCCACATCCTGGCCTACACGCTGGCCTTCATCGTGGTGGTGCAGGCGATCGAATGGGGCGCGCTCCAGCCGCTGGAGCGCTGGGTGCTGAGGTGGCGGACATGAGCCCGATGGCGGGGATCGCCCCGCAGCGTCAGGTCATTCTGCAGGCCAGGGTCCGGCGCAAGACCTACCACACCGATAGCGGCGGGCTGGAGGTGCTGGCCCCGCTCGGCCTCGACCTGCTGGGCGGCGAGATCGTGGCGCTGGTGGGCCCGTCGGGCTGCGGCAAGACCACGCTGATGCGGATGATCGGCGGGCTCGACCAGGATTTCGAGGGCGAGATCTTCTGGCCGCGCGGGGGACGCCCGCGCATCGGCACGGTGTTCCAGGAGCCGCGGCTGCTGCCCTGGCGAACGGTCTGGCAGAACCTGGCGCTGGTGCTGCCGCCGGGGCTGGAAGCGGGCGCCGAACACCTGCTGCACACGCTGGGCCTGTGGCCGTTCCGCGACAGCTTCCCCGGTGCGCTCTCGCTCGGCATGGCGCGGCGGGTCGCCATCGCGCGGGCCTTCGCCATCGAACCCGAACTGGTGCTGCTCGACGAACCCTTCGTCTCGCTCGATCCGGAGATGGCGGAACGCTCGCGCGCGGTGCTGCTGCAGGCCTGGGGCGAACGGCCCACCGCCGCCCTGCTGGTGACCCACGACCTGGCCGAGGCGGCCTCGCTCGCCGACCGGGTGGTGATGCTGTCACGGCGGCCGACACGGGTGGTGGCCGATCTCGAAGTGCCGGCCGAGATGCGCCGGCGCGGAATCGAGATCGGCGCACAGGCGGCGGCCGTGCTGCGCGCGCATGGATGAACGGGACCGGCCCGTCCCCCCGGTCCGCAAGCGCGATGGCGATGCCGGCTTGCCCGGATTCCCCTGGCCCTGATCCCCTGGCCCCGTTCTCTGGCCCCCGTTCCCTGGCCCTGATCCCCTGGCCCTGATCCCCTGGCCTGCCGCGGTGGGCGGCAGGCTGCACGCCACGGATTAACGGGCCTCGCCGCCCCTTACCGCGCGGTCGGAACCGGTCTCAATCGGATTTGCGGTCTGCTCGCGCTCCAGCTCGTTGTTCTGGCGAGCAAGTCGGCCTGATGCGATGTTGGTCAAAGCGGTCACCGATCGGCCACCGCTCCTGCTCTTTGTTTTGCCGGGCAAGTTTCTCCGATCGGATGGCTCCATCTGATCGGATGGCGCACTACCGCCCCGGCATTCGGTGCCGGAATGCCAGCGCTTCCGCCACGTCCTGGCGCCGGATCACCCCGACCCCGGCCAGATCGGCGATGCTGCGGGCAACACGCAGCGTGCGGGTGAAGCCCCGCGCCGAAAGCCGCAGCTTCTCTGCCGCCTGTTCGGCGAACAGGCGTGCGTCGGGCGCGATCTCCAGCAGCGGCAGATCGGCCTCGGCATTGCTCGCCGGCCCGCCGGCGCCGTAGCGGGCCCCCTGCACCGCGCGGGCGCAAGCCACCCGCGTGGCGACGCTGCGGCTCGTCTCGCCGGGCGGGGCGCGGGACAGTTCGGTGGGCGCGACCGGCTGCACCGCGACCGCGAGATCGATCCGGTCGAGCAGCGGGCCGCTGATGCGGTTCTGGGAGTCCTCGCCGCAGCGCGGGGTGCGGCCGCATTCCCGCGCGGCATCGCCCAGATGGCCGCAGCGACAGGGGTTCATCGCCGCCACCAGCTGGAAGCGCGCCGGATAGGTGATGTGCGCCGTGGCGCGGGAGACGGTGGTGCGGCCGCTCTCCATCGGCTGGCGCAGCGCCTCCAGCGCGGGGCGGGGAAATTCCGGCAGTTCATCGAGGAACAGCACGCCGCGATGGGCGAGGCTCACCTCCCCGGGCCGGGCGCGGCCGCCGCCGCCGGTCAGCGCGGCCTGGGACGCCGAGTGATGCGGCTCACGGAACGGCGGGCGCATCACCAGCCGCCCGCCATCGAGCTGGCCGGCGACGCTGTGGATCATGCTGACCTCCAGCGCCGCCTGCGGGGTGAGGTCGGGCAGCAGCCCGGGCAGGCGGGTGGCCAGCATCGACTTGCCGGCGCCGGGCGGGCCGATCAGCAGGATGTTGTGGCCGCCGGCGGCGGCGATCTCCAGCGCCCGGCGGGCGGTTTCCATCCCCCGCACCTCCGACAGGTCGGCCCCACCCGGCGCCTCGGCGAGGCCGGCGGGGCGCGGCGGCTCCAGCACCTGGCTGCCGCGGAAATGGTTGATCAGCGACAGCAGGTCGGGGGCCGCCAGGATCTCGATCGATCCCGCCCAGGCCGCCTCGCCGCCCTGGCTCGCCGGGCAGATCAGGCAGAGCTCGCGCTGGGCGGCACCGATCGCGGCCGGCAGCACCCCGGCGACCGGGTTCAGTGAGCCATCCAGCGAGAGTTCGCCGAGGGCCGCGAACCCGGCGATCTCCTCGCGCGGCAGCACGTCCATCGCTGCCAGCACGCCGAGCGCGATCGGCAGGTCGAAATGGCTGCCCTCCTTCAGCAGATCGGCCGGCGCCAGGTTGATCAGCACCCGCTTGGGCGGCAGCGCCAGGCCCATGGCGGACAGCGCCGCGCGCACCCGTTCCCGCGATTCGCCCACCGCCTTGTCCGGCAGGCCCACCACCAGGAAGGCCGGCAGGCCGGCGCCGATCTGCACCTGCACCTCGACCGGCACCGCCTCGATGCCGGAGAAGGCGAAGCTGCGCACCCGCGCCATGCTCATCCGGCGAATTCGGTCAGGAATCGGGTCAGCAGCCGGCCGATGATGTCGATGTTGTAGCCGCCTTCCTGAACGATGGCGGCGGGCAGCCGCAAGCCGCCGATCGCCGCCCCGGCCCGGGCGAACCCGTCCGCGCTGACCGCGAGGGCCGCGAGCGGCTCGTCCTGCGAGGCATCGAAGCCCAGGCTGACCACCAGCGCATCGGCGCGGAACCGGAAGATCTCCACGATCCCCTGGCCGATCGCCTCCAGCCACCCCGCATCCGCCGTGCCGAACTCCAGCGGCAGGTTCAGCGTGAAGCCCGCACCCGAGCCGCCGCCGCGTTCATCCTCGTGGCCGACATACCAGGGATAGTAGCGGTTCGGGTCGGCATGGACGGAGACGCACAGCACGTCGTCGCGGTCCCAGAAGATGCCCTTGGTGCCGTTGCCGTGATGGCTGTCGATATCCAGCACAGCCACGCGTGCAGCGCCCAGCGCGCGCAGTTGCTGGGCGGCCAGGGCGGCATTGTTCAGGTAGCAATGCCCGCCGGCGCGGGCGGCATAGGCGTGATGGCCCGGCGGGCGGGCCAGCGCATAGGCCGACCCGCCGGCGGCCACGACAGCGGCGGCGGCCAGGGCCCCGGCGGCGGCGGCATGGATGGCGGGCCAGGTATCGGGTCCGATGGGGCAGGCGGCATCGGCGGTGAACCAGCCGGCCTGGCCGACGATGCCCGAAGGCAGCCGCCCCCCGTTCGCCAGCATCTCCGGCGCGGGGTGGATGTTCGCCACGATCTCCGCGCCATGGTCGGGCAAGGCCTGCCAGGCGGCGTGGCCATGTTGCAGAAAATCGAGATAGGCCGGGGTATGGACGGTTTCGAGCATGGCGCGCGGCGGCAGCCTGGCGGCGGTGATGGCGAGCCCCATCGCCTGGCAGGCTTCCAGCAGGGCCTCGGCCCGGGCCGGCACCTCGAAATTGCGGCGCAACTGGCCGCGCTGCAGGAAGAAGACCGGGGCGTGGGCCAGTTGGACGGGGTCCCAGAAGACTTGCATCGGATGGCTCCGCCCATCGGATCGCTCCGCCGGTGGCAGCGCCACATCCGAAGCAGCCGCGGTAATGCTACCTTAGGAAGCGAGCGACCTGCTGTCCACCACTCTCGATAGAATATCCGGGGCGGAAGCGACCCTTGATCGTCCCGGTCGGCACGCCTTGTCGGATTTCGGGACGCTCTCCGGGCCAGGCCGAGAGAGAAGCCCATAGAAGCCGGAATAAGGCAAGGCGAGGGCTCTGCCCTCAACCCGCCAGGCACCGGCGGTCCCTGGACCCGGCATTCCTTGCGGAGTACTCCTCTCGGCACGGGGGGCACGGGCGATGGGGCAGAGCCCTTTCCCGGGCTTGCTCCGACAGCTCATGGAAATCTGCCCCGTGCCGGTCTGGCCTTCATTGCCACTGGCGCGGATCGCTCTCCACCGCCACGATCCCGCGTCCGCCGATCCCGCGCGGGCGGGACAGGCACGGACCCCGGCACCCACATGACCCTGCGCCTCGGCATCGGCGGCTTCCAGCACGAAAGCCATTCCTTCGCCCCCTACCCCGCCCGCTTCGCCGATTTCCGCCACCCCGGCGGCGGGCCGGAACTGCAGCACGGACCCGGCCTGCTCACCGCTCTGGCCGGAACGGTCCTGCCCTGCGGCGGCGCGATCGCGGCGATGGCGGAGGCCGGCGCACAGGCCGTGCCGCTCGCCTGGGCGGCCGCCGAACCCTCGGGGCCGATGACCGCGGAGGCCTTCGAGCGCCTCGCCGCCCTGCTCTGCTGCGCGCTCGCCACGGCGCTCGACGAGGGCGGTCTGGACGGGCTGTATCTCGATCTGCACGGCGCCGCGATGACCGCCGATTTCGCCGATGCCGAGGGTGAAATGCTCCGCCGCGTCCGCGCCCTGACCGGGCCCGACCTGCCGATCGCCGCGAGCCTCGACCCGCACGCCAACCTGACCCGGCGGATGGTCGATCTGGCCGACATGCTCATACCCTACCGCACCTATCCGCATGTCGACATGCGCGAGACCGGCGCGCGGGCGGTGCGCCTGCTGCTGGCCCGCATCGCGCGCGCCCGTCCCTGGGCGCGGGCATTCCGCCAGCTCGATTTCCTGATCCCGATCACCAGCCAGTGTACCCTGGCCGGGCCGATGGAAGCGGTGATGGCCGAGCGGGCGCTTCTGGCGGCACGGCCAGGCGTGGTGGAACTGGGCCTGTGCTTCGGCTTTCCCTACGCCGACTTCGCCGATTGCGGCCCCGCCATCGCCGCCTTCGCCGAGACCGAGGACGCTGCCCTGGCCGCGACGGAGCACCTGGCCGGTCTGATCGCATCGCGCGAGAGCGCGTTCCGGGCGGACCTGCCGCACGCCGCCGAGGCCGTCGCCATGGCGATCGGGCTCGTCCGTGAAGGGGCGCGGCCAGCGGAAGGACCGGTGGTGATCGCCGATACCCAGGACAATCCCGGCGGCGGCGGCCATGGCGACACCACCTTGCTGCTCGCCGAATTGCTGCGCCAGGGCGCGCAGGGCGCTTTGGTCTGCGCGATCAACGACGCCGACAGCGCCGCCGCCTGCCACCGCGCCGGGGCGGGCGCGACGGTCAGGCTCGCCCTCGGCGGCCGCTCCGACGGGGCGAGCCTCGACCTCGCCGCGACCGTGCTGCGGCTGACCGACGGACATTTCACCATGACCGGCCGGATGGGCGCGGGCGTGCAGGCCGCGCTCGGCCCCTGCGCGCTGATCGCGGCGGCGGGCGTGCGGGTGATCGTGACCAGCCAGAAGATCCAGGCGCTGGACCAGGCGATCATTCGCCATTTCGGTATCGACCCCGCTTCCTGCGCCATCCTGGTGCTGAAATCCTCGGTGCATTTCCGGGCGGAGTTCGCCCCGATCGCGGCGCGGATCATCGTCGCAGTGGCGCCGGGGCCGGTGGTGGCCGATCCGGGCAGCCTGGCGTTCCGCCATCTGCGGCCGGGGCTGCGGCTGCGGCCGGCGGCTGGGGGAACGCCCGTCCAGCCCCTTTCAGCCGCTGCCCGGGGCTGATAGAGCGATCCTCGGCCAAAGCCACGGAGAAACCGCCATGCCGACCCGCCGTGCGCTGCTGGGCGCCGCCGCCCTGCTGCCGATGCCCGCCATCGCGCAGGCGCGGATTCCGGCCCGCTTCGCCGTCGGCGGAGTGGCGCTGTACAGCTACATGCCGTTCTTCGTGGCGCTCGGCCAGGAC
Source organism: bacterium (assembly GCA_027311165.1). Classification (GTDB taxonomy): domain Bacteria; phylum Pseudomonadota; class Alphaproteobacteria; order Acetobacterales; family Acetobacteraceae; genus DAICZL01. The sequence goes on along the minus strand of DAICZL010000162.1, from coordinate 947 downwards.
CTGTTCGCGAAGCACGGGCTCGCTCCCGATGTCGCGATGTTCCCCGGCGGGGCGAAGGCGTTGCAGGCGGTGCTGGGCGGGTCCTCGGACATCGCCTGCGGCTATTACGAACACACGATCCAGATCGCCGCCAAGGGCGGGCGGCTCGCCGCCTTCGTGCTGCAGGCGCAGAATTCCGGCCTGGCGCTGGGCGTGCGCGCGGCGCTGGCCGAGGTGAAGACCATCGCCGATCTGCGCTGCCGCCGGATCGGCGTCAGCGCGCCCGGCTCGTCCACCCACATGTTCGTGATGCGGCTGTTCGCCCGCGCCGGCCTGAAGCCCACCGACTTCGCCGCGATCGGCGTCGGCACGACGCAGACCGCGATCAGCGCCCTGACGCGCGGGGAGGTGGACGCGCTGTCGAGCTTCGATCCGGTGATCATGGCGCTGGAACAGTCCGGCACGGCGCGCATCCTGGCCGATGCCCGCAGCAGCGCCGGCAGCGAGGCGATCTTCGGCGGGCCCTACGCCTAGGGCTCGCTCTATGCCGGCACCGACTGGCTGGCCGCCAATCCGAAAGCGGCGCAGGCGGCGGCGGCGGCGATCGTCGAGGCGCTGGGCTTCCTGCGCGCCGCCACGCCCGAACAGGCGCTGGGCGCGCTGCAGCAGGGCATGTGCGTGGTCGGCGCCGAGCTCTGCACCGCCGCCTTCACCCGCAACCGCGACGCCTTCGCCCAGGCCGGGCGGATCACCCCCGCAATGGCCGAAACGGTGCGGGCGACCCTGGCAAGCTTCGACCCCGCGGTCGCCTCCGCCACGATCGATCTGCCGGCGACCCATACCGACCGGTTTCTGCCGGGGTAGGGAAGCGGCAAGGCGAGAGCCCCGCCCCCACCGCCCACTGGAGCCGCCAGGAACCCAGGGTCCCTGGACCCCCCTCCGGTTGGGAGAACCCCGCCAGGACTACC
>DAICZL010000159.1 GCA_027311165.1 bacterium | reverse complement strand
GGGAGGCCCGGCCGGGGCATAGCCCCGGACCCGGCATTCCGCAGGGGGGGGGTACTCCCCGGCGAAAGGGGTCCGGGGCCAGGGCCCCAGCGGGTTTCCAAAGGGCAGAGCCCTTTGGCCTTGCCTTCTTGTTCCTTGCGCCGATGGAGGATAGCCCGGGCTCGCTCGCCGGGCCTCCGACAACGCCCTCTGGCACAGTCTGCCGCCGCGCCACGACCCCGCACCTGCCGGGCCAGGCGCGGGGAACCGACGGTTCAGGCCTCCATCGCCAGCAGAGCGCTCAGATGCCGGTCGAGTTGGCCGAGCGCGTCCGGATCGGCGCCGAACAGGGCCAGATGCCCGTCGATGGTCTCGATCGGCCGGAACTCGGCGCCGGGAATGAGCCGCCATTCGGCCTGGCAGTCGGCCGGGGGAAAGAACATGTCGGAGGTCATCGGCATGACGAAGGTCCTGGCCGTGATCCGGCCGAGCGCCGCCCGCAGATCCCCCCCGGTGAGCCGGCTGACATCGCCGCGCTGCCATTTCCACGCCATGCACAGCAGATCGTTCGGATCCATCACGCTGAAATAGCCGAACATGAAATTGATGATGAAATCATCGAGCGAGGAGAAGCCGAGCGCCTTGTGCCGGCCCTGCTGGAAGAACTCCGTGCTCCAGCCCATCACCGCCCACAGCCTGGCGTGGCGCAGCAGGCCCTCGCGCACCTCCGCCGAGGCGCCGTAGAAGCCCTTGTTGAACCCCGGGTCGGAGGTGATCGCCTCGATGAGCGTCTCGGTGAACAGGAAATCATGTGGGGTGTTGCGCGCGGTGCCGGCGATCGGGGCCGCGCGCCGGACCATCGCGGGATAGCGCACCGCCCATTCATAGGTCTGCTGCGCGCCCATCGATCCGCCCACCACCAGTGCCAGGCTGGTCAGGCCGAATTTGCCGGTGATCAGCCGGTGCTGGGCGCGCACGTCATCGCCGATGCGCACACGGGGGAAGTTCCCCATCCCGGCCGGCGCCGGGGTGTTGTGCGGCGAGGTGGAAAGTCCGCCGCCGATCTGATTGACGACGATGATGAAATATCGGTCCGGATCGAGCGCGCGGCCCGGGCCGATATAGACCTGCTCGATGATCTTGTTGGTGCCGGAATACCAGGTGGGCACCAGGATGGCGTTGTCCCGGGCGGCGTTGAGCGTGCCGAAACACGCATAGGCCAGCGTGCAGCCGCGGATCGTGCCGCCTTCCTCCAGATCGAGCGTGCCGATGTCGTGCAGTTCGTAGGGCCCGTGCACATCCTGCGTGTAGTAGCTGTTGGTGATCATCGTTTCCCCGGTTTCGTCTGATTGGGCTGATCGCAGCCATGATGGTGTCTGCCGCGGCGGATCGGTGCGGCGCGTGGCCGGTGATGGCGGCATCCCCGGTCCTTGTCGGGCTCTTTGTCGGGCGGAAGGATCGCCCCGGCGCCTCGTTCCCAGGCGCCGGGGGGAAGGCTAGGCCAGCTCGAATCCCTCATAGCCCTTGGCCGCGACCTCGTCGCATGTCTTGCGGTAGCCGCCGACCCCCGCGGGTCCCAGATAGGGCAGGAAGGCGCGCGGCTTGCCGGGGATGTTGGCGCTCATGTACCAGGAATTGGCGCCGACCATCAGCGTCATGTTGACGATCTCGTTGACATGGGCGACCCAGTTCTGCTGTGCCTCGGTGGAGGCCTCGATCGTGGTCTTGCCGTCCCGGCGCATGGCCTCGATACAGTCGCTCACCCACTCCACGTGCTGTTCGATCGACACCGGCATGTTCGACAGCACCGAGGGACTCTGCGGGCCGGTGATGGTGAACAGGTTCGGGAACCCGGCGACCGCGATGCCGAGATAGCTGCGCGGGCCGTCCTTCCATTGCTGATCCAGCGTGCTTCCGTCACGGCCTTTCAGGTTCAGCGCCTTCAGCGGCCCGGTCATCGCATCGAAGCCCGTGGCGAAGACGATGATGTCGAGCGGATAGTCCCGCCCGCCGGCGCGGATGCCGGTCGGCGTGATCGCCTCGATGGCGCCATCGGTGCCGGCATCGACCAGCAGGACGTTCTGCTTGTTGAAGGTCTCGTAGTAGTTGGTGTCGAGCGGCTGGCGCTTGGTGCCGTAGGCGTAGCCCTTGGGGATCAGCCTCTCGGCCACCGCCTGGTCCTTCACGGTCGCGCGGATCTTGCGCTTGATGTAGTCCGCGCACAGGTCGTTGGCTTCCTGGCTGAAGAACATGTCCTGGTAGTTGGCCAGCCAGAAGGCGAAGCCGCCGGCATCCCACATCCGGTCGAACTCGCGCTCGCGCTCCTCCGGCGTCGCTTCCAGCGCCGATTTGCCAATGAAATAATGCTCCTGGCCGAAGAAGGAGTCGCGGATGCGCCGGATCACCCCGTCATAATCCGCCTTGCGCGCCCGGGTCACTTCGGGGTCCACCTTGCCGTTGCGCGCCGGCACGCAGTAATTGGCGGTGCGCTGGAACACAGTCAGGTGCTTGGCCTGCTGCGCGATCTCGGGGATCGCCTGCACCGCGGTGGCGCCGGTGCCGACCACGCCCACGCGCTTGCCGGTGAAATCGACCCCGTCATGGGGGAAGCGGCTGGTGTGGTACCATTTGCCCCCGAACGTCTCCAGCCCCGGGAAGTCCGGCATGTTGGTGGTCGACAGGCTGCCCACCGCCGCGATCAGAAAGCGCGCCGTGACGGTCTCGCCATCGTCCGTGTGCACGACCCATCGCCTGGCGCCCTCGTCCCATTCCGCGCCGCTCACCCGGGTGTTGAACCGCATGTCGCGCTTGAGGTCGTGGCGTTTCGCGACATGCTCCAGATAGCGCAGGATTTCCGGCTGCTCGGGATAGCGCTCGGACCAGTTCCAGTCCTGCAGCAACTGCCGGTCCCAGGTGAAGCAGTAGATATAGGCGTCCGAATCGCAACGCGCGCCGGGATAGCGGTTCCAGTACCAGGTGCCCCCGACCGTCGCTCCGGCCTCGTACACCCGCACCTTCAGACCCAGCCGGTCGCGCAGCGATTTCAGCATGTGCATGCCGGAAAAGCCCGCGCCGATCACTACGGCATCGAAATCTGTTGCTGCATCGCAGGCAACTGCGTCGGCCATTGTTTCCCCCCGAGCGTTTCTTGTAAGGCCCGCGCCGTCAGCGGATGCGCGCCGCCGCCGGCGCGCGGCGGAGCGTGCCGGCTGTGGCGGGGCCGCGAGACAGTCTCCTGGGGCGGCCGCCCGCCGAAGCCGATCTGCCCGATCAGGCTACCGCCTCGATGGCGCGCGAACAACCTCAGCCCGGCGGGCGAAGCCCCGGGGGCGGTCCCGCGATCCGCGCGCGCGTCGGGGGGCCTGTCGGCGGATCGAGGATCTCCTGCCCGGGTGCGGCGGGAACCGCCTCAGCCCGGGCCGGGTAGGTCCGGCGCGGTCCGGTGCTGGGCGGTCGGGTGGCTGTGCCTCGGGGCGAACAGGATCCGCCGCAGGCCGCCCGGGCCGATCCCGCCATCGATCTCGGTCGCCGTGACGTAAAGCGCGAACAGCACCATTA